>JBMFQU010000001.1:0-65678 GCA_049968435.1 Brevinematia bacterium
CTAATAGAAGTTTAGAAATTGTTTTTAGTATTCTTACTTTAATTGTTTAGAATAGGTATAAAATTTTCAAACAATCTGTAATTAAGTTGATAAATAGGTAACTCTAAAAATATATTTAATAGAGTTTAGTTTTATTGGAGGATATAGATGGTAGAAGAAATTGAAAGTTTAGTCAATATTGCTAAATCTTCAGGAATAAGTGAGCTTTTTTTGAAAACAGGTAAATTAAAGGTTGTTATAAAGTTTTCTAAGGATTATCTTGATCAGTCTTATATATCTAATGAAAATTATGAATCAGATCTAGTTTCAGTAGAGGAGACTGCTCAAAGTAAAGTTATTGAGATAAGGTCTGAGTTTGTTGGTAATATTAAGTTTACCGACAGCAAAGGAAATGTTCTTGTTTCAGAAAAGCAGTCTGTTAAAAAGGGTGATTTATTGGGATATGCTGTAGTATTAGGTATAGAGCATGAAATACTTTCTCCTGTTGATGGTACTATTGAGAAAATCTTCTTAAAAGATGGTGATGTATTAGAGTATGGTGTTCCTATAATGACAGTAGTAATCAATAATTTTTGATGAAAGATAGGTTTTTTGTAGATACAAAATTAAAAATATTTTTGGTAGTAGTTTTTGCATTAAATTTTATAGGTTTTGTTGTTCTGTTTGTGTCGTTTTCTTTTGTTGCCCTTTTCTTTGAAATTGCTTTATTATCTGTTTCGTCTGTATCTTTAGCTCTTATTATGTACTTAAGTAGGCGGGTAGGAGTTATTTTTCACTTTATTAAAAAGATCTTACCAAACTATCATCCTTTACTTTCAATAGGTCAAATTGATAAATTTGTTATTAAAAATTTTCTTATTTTTAGAAAAAGGTTTTTGGAACTTTACCGAGAGAATGCTATTCTTTTTGAGGTTTTTAATAATTTGGATAATGTTGGAATCATACTTTTAAACTCTAATAACCAAATTATTTTTTATAATACTTATATTGAAAAGTTTTTTGAACTTAGTCAGAATTGTTTTGGTAAAAGTTTATCTTCTATTTTTACTCTTGCTATTGTTAAGATTTCTTTAGATGATTCTGAACAAGAAGTAGAAGTTGTAAAGGAAGGTAAGATTAAAACTTTGAGGATTTTTATAAGAAATATAAAAGAAAATAAGCTGATTTATTTTTTCGATATAACTGAGCTTAAAGAACTTCATAAGACTACTCAGCTAACGATGAGTATAATTTCACATGAACTAAATACCCCCATCACTAGTATAAGCCTTGCTTTGGAAAACATACTTTTTAGTGGAAAAGTTTCTCAGGAGATTATAGATGTAACTCTTTCCAATATTTATCGTCTTACTAATACTATTTCTAACATAATAAGTTTATCAAATATATACTCTAGCAAAGTAATTTTATCAAAGTCTAGGTTTGATATTTTAGAATTGATAGATTCAATAACGAAATCTCTCATTCCTACCTATAAAAATAAGCATATAAAACTCAATTTAAATGTTGAAGGTGATACTAACTTTGAAGAAGATAGAGAAAAATTACAGTTAATTTTAACTAATATTATTGATAACGCTATGAAGTTTTGTAATGAAGGTGGTGAGGTAGACATTTCTGTTATAAATCATAATGAGGGATATAAGATTACTGTTACTAACACTGGTTCAACTATAAATGATGAAGAGAAAGAAAAAATATTTGATATGTTTTATCGTGGAAAAGGCTCTAGCGCAAAAGGTAGTGGTTTAGGTTTGTATATTGTGAAGTTATTATCGAATATTCTCTCTTTGAAGGTTTCTGTTTTTAGCGAAAACAATAGAACATCTTTTGTTTTAGAAAAGCTCTAGTTTTACTATTACCTCTGAGTTGAATTTAATAGCTTTATTTGAAAATAATTCCAGGAAATTATGGAGAAAGAAATTATTCTATGGGTAGTTTTTTGGACTGTATTTCTTGTCGTTCTGATACTTGATTTATTTGTTTTCTTTAGAAAACATTCAGAAATTAATGTAGGAAAAGCTTTTTTTCTTTCATTTACTTGGATGATTATTGCTCTTTTTTATTCGGTACTTATATTCCTTTATGAAGGTACAACTTCAGGTGTTGAATATATAACTGCTTATTTTGTTGAGTGGTCTTTGAGTGTTGATAATTTATTTGTATTTCTAGTCATTTTTACATTTTTTAGTGTGCCTAAGGAGTATCAACATCAAGTTCTGTTTTGGGGTGTTTTAGGAGCAATAGTTTTTAGAGGTATTTTCATATTCTTAGGTGTTTCTCTTGTAAATCAATTTTCTTGGTTGTTTGTTGTTTTTGGGGTTTTCTTAGTATATACTGCTTTTGTACTTTTATTTAAAAAAGATGATGAGCAAGTTAAAATAGAGAATAGGTTTGCTTATAAGTTAGCAAGAAAGTTATTTAATATAACACCTGATTACATAAATGGGTATTTTTTTAAAAAAATTGATGGAAAAATTTGGGCTACTCCTCTTTTTCTGTGCTTGATAATGATAGAGTCTACTGATATCTTATTTGCTATAGATTCTATTCCTGCTGTTCTAGGTATTTCTACACATCCTTTAGTTGTATTCACTTCAAACATTTTTGCAGTAATGGGGCTTAGATCTATGTATTTTGCTCTTGCCGGCATAATGGGCATTTTTAAATTTTTGAAGTATGGACTTTCTATAGTACTTGCTTATATAGGTTTGAAAATGATAGTTAAAGAACTTTTACACATAAAGATAGATTCTTTCATTTCTCTTTTAATTGTTTTGTCAATACTTGGAATTTCTGTACTTTTATCACTTATTATAAAGGATAAAAGAGCTGGAGTATGATAACTTCATCTTCTAATATATTTTGCGTTATAGGTAATCCTATAAAACATTCAAAGTCTCCTGTTATTCATAATTTCATATTCAATATATTGGGTATTGATGCTGTTTATGTTGCTTTTGAAGTTAAGGATTTAGAGACTTTTTTTAAATTCATGAGAGATGTGGGTATTTCTGGGGTTAGTATAACTATACCACATAAAGTAGAGTCATTAAAACATGTAGATTGGGTTGATGAAGTTGCTAAAAAAATAGGAGCGATAAATACTATTAAGAATGAACAAGGTTATCTAAAGGGTTTTAATACTGATGTTGAGGGTATATTAAAAGCTTTTGAGGTTAGAGGAATTACATCTCTTAAAGGCAAGTTTTCTTTGGTATTGGGTACAGGCGGAGTTGCTAGAAGCACAATACACTCTTTGATACTTTTAGGTGTTGAGAAAATTGTAATTGCTGGTAGAACCCTAGATAAGTTAAGTTATTTGGTTGAAGAAGTTAGATCTTTTTTCAAAAATGTTGATGGAGTAAGCTTTGATAAAGTAGGAGAGTTAATAAAGGTGGGGGTAGATGTTGTAGCGAATTGTACACCTTTGGGTATGTTTCCTGAAGTTCAAGTTGCACCGATTGATCTAAGTTTAATAAATAGTAATCATATTGTTTTTGATACTATTTATACGCCTATTGAAACTAGGTTAATTAAAGTTGCAAAAGAAGTAGGGGCTAAAGTTATATATGGTATTGACATGTTTGTTTTTCAGGCTTTGGCTCAGCAAAAAATATGGCTAAATAGAGAAGATGTTTTTGTTTTAAAAGATGAAGTTATTGATCTTCTAAATGGCTTTCGCTAAATACTTCTGCTGTGAAAACGAATATTTCAGTATCTTCTTTCTTGTAATCATTTGGAGATAGTCCTGCTTTTATGCAAGTATATTGAAGAAATGTTATTTTATCCCAGTTATGTTCAATAGCAACCTGCGGTAATAATAATCCTTGGAATGGTCCTCTTCTTACTATTAGTCCGTGTTTGCCGACTTCTATTTCTGAGATTGATTCTATTTTTTTAGGTTCTGAGAGTATAGAAATTTCAATTTCAATCTGATTTATCTCTTCTTTTTCTAATGGATCGAATCTTGGATCTTTCGTAGCAGAAGAAATAGCAGCATCAACTACAAGTTGGGGGAATGGCTTTATTGGGTATATATATCCTATACATCCTCTTAATTCTTTGTTTTTAGTTAGTGTTACAAATACTCCTCCGTGTATACCTATTTTCTCAACTATTTTCTTTTGTTTTTCAAGTTCTTGTTTTAGACTAGAATTAAATATTGATTCAATGGAAAGTCTAGCTAATTTTAATATCGCCTTCTTCTGATCCTTACTTATCATAAGTAAATTTTACTAAAGTATTAAAGAGGTTTCAATGTTTTTAGTCTAAGATTAGAATATAATACTCCAGTTAGTATTTTTACTTCTACCTCTAGTAATGAAAGTTAAATATTTTATACCTTTTAGTTAGAGATGTTTTAATTATAACTTCTAAAATAATTTAAGAGATGTGATTAATAATTATTCTAATAAAAGGTACCTATAAGAGGCGAAGCTTTCTGATTTATTTATAGTAACAGAGAAGTTTCTTAAATTTTTACTTCTATTAGGAGTGAATTTTTATATTCTCTTACTTCTAGAAGGTAATTAATAGGAAGATAGAATTTTCCTAACTAATTAGAGGGAGATCTTGATAAGAGGGTAAAACCCCTACAAAGGCGGGTGAGCGGGAAGCAAAAAGTAAGTTTCTCAAACTTCTTAAAAAGCAGTTCTTAACTCTATTAAAGGGGAGAAGGAGAGGTACTCTGTAGGAGGCGAAGCCTCCTCTGGAATCAAAGGGCGGGAGGGTGGGGCACGCACTAAAAGAAGTTTCTAATTTATCTTCATTATTGAAAACTATAAGATTGGGTGATTAGAATTTAGCTTATGAATATTGTTGCTAAAATTCTCATAGAGGCTTTACCTTACATAATTAAATTTAAAGATAACATACTTGTTATAAAGTATGGTGGAAGTGTAATGCAAAAAGAAGGTTTGAAAGAGTCTTTTTGTAAGGATGTTGTTTTACTTAAGCATTTAGGAATGCATCCTGTTATAGTACATGGTGGGGGCAAAAAAATTTCAGAGCTTATGGAGAAAATGAATAAAAAGGTAGAATTTGTTAAGGGGCAAAGGGTTACTGATAAAGAAACTGTTGAAATTGTTGAGATGGTTTTAAGCGGTACTATAAATAAAGAATTGGTTTTTGGTATAATAAAGAATGGGGGTAGGGCTGTCGGGATTTCTGGTAAAGATAATTTTACTATAAAGGCAAAGAAAAAGTTAGTAGATGGTGTTGATTTAGGTTTTGTTGGTGAAGTTGAAAAAGTTGATCCTTCTCTTATTGTTTCTTTAATTCAAGATGGCTTTATTCCAGTGGTGTCGCCAATTGGTGTTGATGAGGAAGGTAATTCTTATAATATAAATGCTGATGATGTTACTGCTGAGGTAGCTGTTTCCCTAAAAGCAAATAAGCTAATTTATCTTACTGATGTTGATGGTGTATATAAAGATATAAATGACAAAAATTCTTTAATTCCTTCTTTAACAATAAAACAACTCCAAGGATTAGTTGAATCTGATGTTATTAAAGGTGGTATGATACCTAAGGTGAATTCAATGATAAAAGCTATAGAAAGAGGAGTAGGTCAAATTCATCTTATAAACGGCACTATAGAACATTCTATTCTAATAGAGTTATTTACAGATAAAGGTATAGGTACTCAAATTACTATCTAAATTAGGTTTTTATCGGTAAGAAAAGAGAGTAATATGTTATTAAATTTTTCAGGTTCTTCTAGAGGGGACATGTGCCCTGAGGTTTCAAACTCTACAAAAGTTGCGTTAGGTAGATTATCAGCTATGTATTTTACTATCTCTATCGGTACTATTTTGTCATCTTTTCCGCCTATCACAAGAGATGGTACATCTATCTCTTTTAAGAGTTCTCTTGAATCTGGTCTTGTTGCGATAACATATACCAATGCACTTAATCCTTCTGGTGTTGTGTCTTTTATAATTTCATCTATGAACTCTACTACTTCTTTTCTATTTTCTTTTGTATAATCTGATACTAAGTTTTGGCTAAATGTTTTTTGATATCCCTCCTTGTCCTCTTGTATTTTTTCTATATCTGATAATCTTTTTTTCTTACTTTCTTCATCTAATGCTTTTGCTCTGGTATGACAGAAAACAAAACCACTTACTTTGTCTTTATATTGTCTCCATATTTCAAACATTACATATCCTCCCATGCTTGTACCTATTGGTATAATACCTTTAAAAGGTAGATTTTTTATGTTATCTAGGATTATTTCAACTAATTCCTTAATGCTCATTTCAATTTTATTAGGTTTTTCGCTTTTACCTATGCCAGGGTAGTTTAGAGCAATGAATGGTATATTTTCTTTTTCAAGAAACTTTATTTGATTTATGTACATCTCTTTTGGAGTAGGAAATGCAGGTAAAAATAATATTGTGTTTTTGTTTTGTGATAAATTCTTTTGGTAAATGTCTAATTTCATATTTACCCCCCTTGAAAATTATAATAATTATTATAATAATTAATGCTAGAGTAATTTTCCACTTTTTGTAAGAGGTATTTTATGTTTGAATTACGTAAGGCTAGATTAGATGATGATTTAGATTTCTCTGAGCTGATTTTAATTTCCTCCCCTTATTTTAAATTTCTTTTCGGTGATAGCATCAAAAGTGTATTAAAGATTTTGTTTCGTTCTCCTTCTAATCTTTTTAGTTTTGAGCATACTTACTTTGTTGAGGTTAATAATAAAAAGGCAGGTATGGTTTTAGCTTATGGTTGGCAAGAAGAGAAAGAAGAAGATTTTAGAACTGGGTTTTTATTTTTTAAAAATTTGGGTTTTAGTCTTTTAATTAAGCTTCCAATACTTTTAAAACTTAATAATACAGTTGGTAAATTGGGTAGAGGTGAATATTACATAAGTAATTTATCTGTTTATCCAAGTTTTAGAAGGTTAGGGATAGGGAAGATGTTAATCTCTGAATGTGAGAAAATTGCTAAGTATTCTGGGGCGAAAAAAATTGTTTTAGATGTAGAGAAGGATAATACTAATGCTATTTCTTTTTATAAAAAGTTAGATTATACTATAGTTAAAGAGTTTTCAATACCGTTTATTACTGGAAGAAATTTAGAATTCTATAGAATGATTAAAACGGTATAGTTTTTATTAAAGTTATTTTAATTTTTCTTTTCAAATAAATTATTTATCTTTTAGAATAATTGTATTATATGGTTGATGGTGAATTAACAAGAACTTTGAAGAGGTACCTTAAGGTTATCTTTGATATAGAATCTGAAAAAGGAATTGTAAGAGTTAAAGATATTTCTGATAGACTATCTATTTCTATGTCTTCTGTTTCTTCTTCTTTGAGAAAATTGCATGAGTTAGGTTATATATCTTATGAGAAGCGCACATTTGTAAAATTTACTGTTAAGGGTAGGGTTGTTGCTGATAAGTTAGATTATAATTCTAAGGTTTTGTTTAGATTTCTTGTTGATGTTTTGAAAGTAGATAGAGATATTGCTGTAAAGCAATCTGATATTATATGTGTAGATATCTTTGATGAGGTTTTGCGAAGTATTGAACGTTTTATGAGTAAGCTATGAATGATATAAGTTACAATTTGGATAATATTATTTATCTCTACAGAAAGGGTGAGTTTGGTAAGGTTGTTTCTATTCTTGAGGGCCGAGATATAGATGAAAATGAAGATGTTTTAGTTCAAAAGATTTATGCCTTTTCTTTGATTAGAGTGAATAGGTTGTCGGAAGCTCAGTATGTTCTTGAAAATTTGCTAGATAATTATCCTGAAGATTTTGAGGTTCTTAATGCTCTCTCTTATATACATATACTTAAGGGACATAAGACACCTGCTTTAAATTATCTTCTTGACGCTGAATACTATGCTCCAATTGAGTTTAAAGAGAAAATAAAGAATAATTTAAAATTATTCTCCGATATACCGGATATACTTGTTTTAAAGTCATATGTTAGACCAAGGGAATTTTTGGTTTTATCTTTACCTGAGGTAAAATTTACCAGAAAGTTTAATTTTAAATCTTTGATTCCTAATTTTGATTTTAGAAACTTGAAGTTTAACTTTTGGGTAGTATTTTGGGTATTGGTAGGATTATTTTTGATTAGTGGTATTTATTTTCTTTCAAACTACATTTTTACTAGTCTTCCAAGTAAAGCAAATGATAAAGTTGTTTATGAGAATATAAATAGAATAGAGATAGAGAATATTGAAAAGACAACTGCAAGTTCAATTGTTACAAATCAGATCATTTTAAGTGATAAGGAAGTTGTTTCATTGTTTAATGAACTTAGGTTACTTTTGTCTAAGGATAGAGCTTCTAATAGGGCTAAGTTTATAGCCAATTATCTTTTGAATTCTAACGCATCTTCTCAAGTTAAAAGTAAGGTTGAAATTTTAAAAACTTTTATGGAAGAACCTGTTGCTAATTTAGATTGGCAACCTTTATATGAAGAGGTTTCATCAAAACCATATATCTATGATGGTGTGTATGCCGTTTGGAAAGGTAAAATAGTTAATGTTTCTAAATTACCTAGTGGAGTTGAATTTACTTTTGTAGTTGAAGGTGATAATTCTAATGTTATAAAAGGATTCATAAAGGGTAGGATGAGAAACTTTCTTGATGGGTATGTAGGCCAGACTTTAAGAGCGTTAGGTAAAATTGTTGTTTCTAGTAAAGAAATTGTATTTGATATTCAAAAGATAATCGAGTAACTAAAAGTGTTGCCAACCTTTAAAAAAGTTTTTTTTGATTTTTTTATTATTACTATAGATTTCAATTTGACTTCCTTCTGTTATTTGCCCTATCTCTGTTATCTTTAGTTTTAATTCCTTAGATATTTTTTGTATCTCATCTTTTCTATCGTTTGGTACTGTAAAAATTAGTTCATAATCTTCGCCACCTGTAAGAGCGTATTTTAGCCTATTTAAATAATTATCTTTACCTTTTTTTAAAAATTCTTCTACTAAATGGTTATATCCAGGACTTATTGGAATATTTTCTAATTTTATTTTCGCACCGACTTTAGAGCTTTTCAATATGTGGTTGAGGTCTTGTAATAATCCATCGCTTATATCAATACAAGAGGTTGCTATATTTACTATTCTTTTACCTAACTCAATTCTAGGTGTGGGGTTTAAGTGCCTTCTTATAAGGTATTTTCTAAATTTAATTAATTCTTCACTTTCTTTGTGTTCTTCTCTTTTCTCCATTATTAGCTTTAGTCCTAAAGCAGAATCTCCCAATGTGCCACTTACGAAAATTAAATTGCCCGGTTTTGCTCCCTTTCTTGTTAAAACTTTGTCATTAGATATACCAATCAAAGTTATTGTGATTGATAGGGTATTGCCTTTTGATAGGTTACCTCCTCCTATATATACATCGTATTTAGAGAAAGTTCTAGTTAGTCCCTTATAAAGTTCAGTTACCCAGTTCTCTTTAGTTTTGGTTGGTAAGATAAGAGAAATTATAGCGAATTTTGGTATACCTCCCATTGCGGCTATGTCGCTTAAGTTTGCTGATGCTGATTTTATTCCTAGATCGTAAGGAGGAAATAATTCTTTTTTAAAATGTACACCATCTACCAAGGAATCTGTTGTTATAAGTATGCTTTGATTTTCTTTGAATACAAAACAATCGTCTCCGTTAGGTACCAAAACATTTCCAGGAACATTTTTTTCTGTTATATTTTTTATTACCTCTATGAGTTCAAATTCTTCTAATTTCACTTTTTATTCTTGTTTTTCAAAGTAATTTTTTAAAGATCCTATACCTTCTATTTCAATTATTATTTCGTCTCCATTTTTCATTTCTCCTATGCCGGGTGGAGTACCTGTTGCTATTACATCTCCTGGTAGCAAAGTCATTATTTTTGATACAAAGCTTACTATTTCTTCAACTCCGAATATCATATTTGAAGTTGTTGAATTTTGTTTGATTTCTCCGTTTAGGTATGCTCTTATTTTTAAATTTCTCCAATCTAAATCAGTTTCAATCCATGGCCCTATAGGACAGAATGTATCAAATGATTTTGCTCTAGTCCATTGCCCATCCTTATTTTGGAAGTATCTTTCAGTTACATCATTTAAACATGTAAAACCTAAAATATAGTCTTTTGCTTCTTCGGGGGAGATGTTTTTACATTTTTTTGATATAACTACTGCTAATTCTGCTTCATAGTCAACTCTTTGGCAAAATTTAGGAGCTGTTATTGTTTCCTCTGGTCCTATTACAGAAGTGGTAGGTTTTAGAAAAAGTATAGGTTCCTCTGGTATTGGCATTTTAAGTTCTTCTGCATGATCTCGGTAGTTTAAACCAACACATACAACCTTTGAAGGGATTGTTGGTACTAAAATGTTTATTTCTTCAATTTTAAAACTCTTCTCTTCTAATTCAAAATCAGAAAATATACTTCCTTTTATAGGAATAGTAATTTTCTCTTCTTCATCAAAAACACCTTGATAAATTTTACCTTCATGTTCAAATCTTCCTAGCTTCATAGTAGTATAAATGTAAAAGTATTTGCTTGTTCTTTTCAAATAGATTGAATTTATTTTGTAAAAATCTTTCTAAATTTATTAAGAATTGAGGCTTTATATTTTCTTACTTCTATGAAATACTAATAGTATGTGGAATTTTTACAAATCATGGTGTGAATACTAAAATAAATTTCTAAAAATTTCTAAACTTTGTTAGAAATAGAGAACTTTTTCTTACCAATTTAACAATTTACAGAAAGAGGTTAAGGTGAAGCTTTCTTAAATTACTTACTTAATGGAAGCAGTGAAGGCGAAGCTTACTTTGGAATGATTAAGGAGGTATTACTAGGAAGCGAAGCCTTCTGTTGCACTAAAGGGCTTATGGGGAACAAAAAGAAGCTTATAAAATTTCTTAACTTCTATTAGGAGGTAAATTTTTTATATTCTCTTACTTTTAGTAGGACCTAATATGAATTTAGAATTTTCCTAACAAATTAGAGGTAGGTATTACTAGGAGGACGAAGTCTTCCTGTAGAACTCAGGGGAGGTTTCTAAAATTCTTAACTTCTATTAGAAGAGTTGAATCTTTGGTTTTAGTAGAAAGAAGAAGTTGAAGATAAGAATATTATTTACTTGGATAATTTGAAAAATAGTATTATTATAATTTACATTAAATTAGGGGGAGATCATGAGAAGAAATATTGTTTTTTTGTTGTTTGTATTCACTTTAATATTTCTATTTTCTTGCTCAAAGAAAGAAGATAAGGTTGGAAGAGAACTTGAAGATAAAATGTCTAAACTTTTAGGTCAGATCGTTGTTGAATTGAAAGAACCTAAGGTTATAGATAATCTTGATCCTAGAAAATTTGTTGAGTTGAGCGCTATTATGCTTGTTAGCAATTATTATTGGACTAAAGAACTTATTAGTTCAAATTCAAATGTGTCTCCTGAGGAAATTGATAGTTATAAAACTTTAAAAAAGCAGCAGCTTTTGTCTTCTTTTGGTTTAACTCTTGATGATTATGAGAATTATTCAATCAAAAATTACAAAGAACTACAAGAGTTTTCTAAAGAGAATCCTGAAGTTATGGACTTGTATAATGAAATTGCCAGATCATTACCTACTTTTGAGGATTGATTTTAATAAATTAGGTTAATTAAGTATTAATAGAAGTTTTAGAGGTTTTTTGAAAAATTTGAAATAGTTTTGATAGTAATATTATAATAATCTTTAAGTATTGAAGGTGGAGGATAGTATGTCTGATGTTGTTCAGGAAAGTCAGATGGAGATACAACCTTTCTCTTCTGAGAAGGTTAATATTAATATTCTTTTAGAAGCTGGGGCTCACTTTGGGCATCAAAAGAGTAAATGGAATCCTAAAATGAAGGAGTATATTTTTGCTTCTAAAGGTAATGTTCATATAATTAATCTTCAGAAGACTTTAGAAAAATTAAAGGAAGCTTATGAGTTTGCTAAAGAAATGGCTAAACAAGGTGCTAGGTTTTTGTTTGTTGGTACTAGAAAGCAAGCTCAGGATATCATAAAGCAAGAAGCTCTTGCTTGTGGTCAGTTCTATATAAATACTAAATGGATTCCAGGTACTTTGACTAATTTCCCTTCTATAAGAAGATCTATTCAAAATTTGATGAGGATAGAAAAGATGGAAGCTGACGGTTCTATAAATCAACTTCCGAAAAGTGAAATAAATAAGGTAATGAAGTTAAAGAAGAAACTTTTGGAGAAGTTAGAGGGTATTAAAGAGATGAAGACGCTTCCAGATGTTCTTTACATTGTAGATATCACTAAAGAGGAAATTGCTGTTAAGGAAGCTAGGAAGATGGGGATTCCTATTATTGCTATTGTTGATACTAATGCTGATCCTACATTAGTTGATTATCCAATTCCGGCGAATGACGATGCAGTTAGATCAATACAAATCATTACTGAGGTTATAAAGAGTGCGATATTAGAGGGCGAAAATTATGCAGTTAAGAAAGAAATAGAAGAGATATCTGAAGAGGAAAAACCAGATTTAAGTGTTCCAGAAGATATTTCTGATAAACTAGAGAGTATGGAAGATAGAGATTAAATATGGTTATTTCTTATGAGTATAAGAATGTAAAGATTGGATTGGATATTCCTAACTTTAATGATCCAAAATCGGTTGATGAGTTTGATTTAGTAAACTTTTCTATCTCATCCGTTCTTCATCCTAATCTTGCAAATAGTGATTTTAATGTTTTTTTACCTAATCAAGTTCATGGTGATGATATTATAGTTTTAAAGCAAAATAAGATTCATTACAAATCTCAAATTTTTGACTTTGATTATTCTTTATCTAGGACTTTGGAAGCAGATGCTATTGTTAGTTTTGATAAGGAAGTTATAATTGGAGTTAGGACTGCCGACTGTGCACCCATTCTTTTTAGTGATGGTATTTTGACCGGTGTTATTCATGCTGGATGGAGGGGGCTTAAGGCTGGGATAATTCAGAAGACTATTAACTTTATAAAGGATGAAGTTGGTTTTGATTCAAGTTCTTTTGTGTTTTTTATCTTACCATGTATTCATGTTTGCTGCTATGAGGTGGGAAAAGAATTTTTAGAGTGGGGAGAGAAATTTTGCCATATTAAGGGAGATAAGATTTTTTTTGATATACCTAAGTTCGTATTTTCTACTTTATCTAATTTAGGTGTGGTTGAAGATAATATTTTCTATTCGCCTCTTTGCACAAGTTGTTATTCTAATGTTTTACCTTCATATAGGGCTAGTAAAACCGAGGAAAGAATGGTTTCATTTATTTCTTTGACTTAATTTGTTTTACTCTTTATTGGAAGAATTAAAAGCGTAGACTTGACTAATCCAAACTGTAACTTTCAGTTCTATCACTAAGAAAGGTAAATTTTCTTATGGAGGTAATGGAAGAAGCAAAGGCAAATTTTGTTTTTGTGGCTTTCCAATCTTTCCAAATAGTAGGTACTACTAGGAGGATGCGAAGCCTTCGCTAAGTAGGAGTTAGGAATTTGTAATTAGGAATTTGGGAATAGGTGATTGTGGGATAAGTAAAGGGAGATCTTGATAAGAGGGTTGAACCCTCTTAACGCACTAAAGGGTGGGGAAGATAATAAAAGTATTTTTAAAACACTATTTAAAATTTGTTGTTAGTATTACATAACTAATTTATAATACTGCTAACGATGGCAGAAGAAATATCATTCAGAGTAGTAAAGTATAAACCCAATACTTACATAGTAATAGAAGGAGATAGGATACCTGAGGAATTTTACATAATTCAGTCAGGGAAAGTACAAGTTTTTGAAACAATAGATCCCATAATAAAGGGTACAAAGGAAGGGACAACTCTACAAAAAGGAGACTTTTTTGGAGTAGTATCTTGTATGAGTAGAAGAAACAATATGGAAACAGTTATAGCATTAGAAGAAACTTCATTATTAGCAGTAAAGAGATCTCAGTTTGGGGATCTAATCCAAAAGAGCGCACCAATAGCTGTAAAGATACTTAGGTTTTTTAGTAAAAAACTCAGAGAATACGATTCTACTTTAACGAAACTCACTTTTAAGTCAAAATCAGAGGAAGATCCATACCAGCTATTTAACATAGCAGAGTTCTATTACTCAAAAAAGATGTTTGAACAAGCAGCATATGCTTATAGAAAGTACATAGAGTATTGTCCAGATGGTGGATATATTCCAAGTGCAAAAATGAAGTTAGCATCAATTGATCCAATGATCGCATTAGCAGAACCAGAAGTGATAGAGTCTAAATCAATAGAAAGGTACCATGATAACCAAGTTATATTCTGCGAACACGAATACGGTGAAAAAGCTTATGTAATACTAAAAGGTAATGTCAGAATAACAAAATTTGTAAACGGAAATGAAGTATTATTAGCTGTTTTGAAAGAAGGAGATGTATTTGGAGAGATGGCAATCCTTGAAAATAGACCAAGAAGTGCAACAGCAACGGCAGTCGGAGAAACAGAATTACTTTACATCAAAAAGGAAAACTTTGAAATGATGGTACACACCAATCCAGATATAGCAACAAAAATTATAGAGCTACTAAGTGATAGGATTTGGACAATATATCGTCAGTTAGCAAATATAGTATTGAAAGATCCAACAGCAAGAATATATGACGCAATAATGATACAGATAGAAAAAAATAGAATACCCATAAAACCTAAAGAATCATTTACGCTTAATTTCACTGTAGAAGACTTAATAAAATTTTTAGGTTATCCAATGGATGAAGGCAAAAAATACTTAAAACAAGTACTTGATACCGATAAAAATATAACAATATCACAAAACAACAAAATAGTAATAAATGATTTAGAAAAACTAGTAAAGGATGTTACATTCTATAAGAAAAAACTACTCTTAGATCTAAAAATTCAAATGAGTAGATCACAGACGAACAGGTAAATCTACTTTAAACTTTTTTTCCTAACTTCATAAACATTCGTACCTGCCTTTGATTTTACAGTAACTGTAAAGTTCTTTTTTATGTAATCTTCTATTATTTTTCTTTTACTAATATTCCACATGTTATCACCCTGCCTAATTACCACATAACTACCATCAAGGAGCTTTAATTTATTACCTGGATAAACCCAATCTGGATCTTCCCACTTTTTAGGTTTTCTGTAAGTAAGGGGCTTATAACCATTTATAACTGCTACTTTATTAACATACACCCATATATCGTAATCAGTAATAGTTATACCCAATGTCTTCTGAACTTCTGTAAGCTCAGGTTCGTATATGTTATCAAGGTTTGAAATTATTTGACTAACTCTTCTCTCTTCTTGAGTAAGAGAAATCCCAAAAAAATTATAAATACTCTCTCTAAATAATAACCCTACACCTCCAACTAAAAGCAATAAAACTAAAACTCCTAACACCCACCAATATCTAAATCTAAAAAACCCATCAGTATAACTTCTTCTTTCAGAAGAAATTTTCTTTCTTTTTTCTTCTGTCACAACCTTATGTTTTTCCTCGACTGAGGAAACCTCAGAAACAAAATCACCTTCACTAACCTTTCTTTTAGCAATCTCTTGAATTTCTTCTCCTTTTTCAGTTCCTTCTAATCTTTCACTCTTAACAAGTAAATTAATTTTATCAGTATAAGCTAGAGAGTAAACAAATTCATAAGCATCTATAAGCTCCTCAAGTCTTTTTCTATCGTTAGCTACCCGCCTATTATCTTTCTCGAATTCTTTCTCTATATCAGATACAAAAATCCTTTTATCAGTTATCTTTCTCATATTTTCTCTTACATTCAAGAACTCTTTGTCAAAATCACCTTCAACGGGATCCATAAAAATAATATCAGAGTAAAAACCAGTAAATTTTTGCTTATTGAAATTTTCTAAAACAACATACTCCTTATCATAAAGCTCTAATTTATTTTTAACTTCTCCATCTCCCAAAATAAGATTTTTATCTCTACCGTCCCTATCTTTAAGTGGAATATAATACTTTCCTTCCTCTAAAACAATATTTACATTATTTATGATATTTATCCTATCGCTCACATCAACAAACTTGATACCAACATTAAACTGTTTGAAATCTTCAAAGACAGATCTATTGGTAAAAACTTTTAAACTACTCCTATCAAAAATTAATCTAATCCCATCTATAAGGGAAATAACATCATTACCTATAACTTCTCTTACTTTTGCAAGAGGTACAAAATTTTTCAAAAAAGATCTTTCATCAAATTGATCAGTTATGACAAATATTTCTCCATTCTTAGTCTTTATAACATAACTACCTGAAATTCTTAATATAGAGTTATTGGGCAAAAGATCATAAAACTTTAAAGAGAACAAATATACTATCTTAGAAGTCGTCAAATCATTGTTTATAGTACTAAACATATCAAATATCTTTTTACCACTAAATGTAATGGCAAAATTAGCATTATCGTATAAAAGTACATAGCTCTTATACTTCTCACTTATTTCAGATAAAACTTTGTTAAGTTCCTTCTCTTCACCTGATTTATCAATCACTTTAACGTTAACCTTATGATGAAACTCCTTCTTTAGAAATTTAAGAATTACATTATAAACACTACTAGGCACAATAAAATTAGTATCAAATTCATCAGTTTCAATTTGTTTTATTTCATCCTTCAATGAAGAAAGATAACCAGCACTTACAACCACATTGGATATATGTTTTTTTATTTTTTCGATATAAGTCGAATAACCCACCCTTATAAATGGTCTCTCATCAAGAGGAGAAAAACCTGTAAAAACAACATAACAATCTCTATCTACTTTAAAAACTCTTTTATTAGGTTCGTCATTATACATCCTTATGAGAGAAATAAACTTTCTAACTTTTTCTTCCATATTCTACCCCCTTCAAAAGTTCCAAAAACTTTCTAATTCTTCTTTCAGAGATAATCACAACTTCTCCACTTTTCAATGTAATCTCTAAACAAGGTTTTTTATCAACAACAAACATAATAATATTATGATCTTTAAGAACTCCATAAGAAAAGTCTTTTAATTCTGTTTCTTTAATTTGAACAATATCATCAATGCCAAAATAGAAATAAAAAAATCCCATTCTAATACCAACCTTATTACCATCAACGCTAACGTAGAAGGTAGAGAGGTAAAAGGTATAAAAAGATACTAAAACAACAAAAAAGATTAGAATCAAAGAAGGATGAACCTCTTCAAGAAAAACATTTCCTATAGAAGTTTGATAAATAAGAAAGAATACTAAAATAAAATCTAATAAAATAAGAGGTAAATTCCTTATTAAAATAAACCTAGTATATTTCATAAACTTCCTCTATACAATACTTCAACAATTTTGCATGTTTGTTTACCTTCTTTAACATCATGGACTCTTATAATAGAAGCACCATTCATAAGAGCAACTGTATTTAGAGCTATAGTTCCTGTTAATCTCTCTTCAATAGGTACATTAAGAATACCCCCTACAATAGATTTTCTAGATAAACCAACCAATATAGGTTTTTTAAGTTGTTTAAGTTCGGCAAGTCTTCGTATTATAGAAATGTTATGTTCAAGCTTTTTACCAAAACCTATTCCAGGATCAATAATTATTTTGCTAGGATCAACACCGAAGCTTTCAAATTTTTCTATTCTTTCTCTTAAAAACTCAGTTATTTCTCTAACAACATCTTTATACTCAGGGTTATCTTGCATACTCTTAGGAGTACCCTTTATATGCATAAGTATAATTGGAACATTATAATCTCTTATAACCCTTATCATATCTTGATCAAAAGTACCAGCAGAAATGTCATTCACAATATCAGCACCATTTTCTATTGCTTGTTTCGCAACTTGTGATTTATAGGTATCAACCGAAATAGGTATATTTGGGAAATTTTTTCTTATTTCTCTAATTGCCGGAATAACTCTCCTTAATTCTTCTTCTAAATTTACTGGATCAGAACCAGGTCTTGTAGATTCGCCTCCTATATCAATTATATCAACTTCATCTTGAATCATCTTACTAACAACATTAATTAGATCATCAAGTTTAACCCTGCTACCTTCAAAGAAAGAATCAGGTGTAACATTAATAATACCCATACAGTACTTATGAGATGAGAAATCAAATTCTTTACCCCTAATAACTAAACTCATCTTACCTCCTCGGTTCTAAAATTATAGTTTATTAAGAAGTAAAGTTGAAAATCTTTTTAAAATCGAATTTTCTAAATATTAAAACTCTACTAAAAACAATACCTTAAACTTGTTAGAAATATCAAAAATAACCATTTCTAATAAGTTTTAGAAAGGAAAAGCAAAAACAATTAGATAAACAACTAATATTTTTCTTAAAATATTTACGATGAAAATATTACTTATAGGTGCTTATGGCCAATTAGGTACAGAGTTTAGAAGATTTTTCGAAGAACATAATATTGATTATATACCAACAAGTACTAAAGAAAGAGAAGGGAAAAATTTAGTTTTAGATATCGCTAATATAAACAAAGTAAAAGAAGTATTTTCTAAATACAAATTTGATGTTGTTATAAATTGCTCAGCTTATAACTATGTAGATAAAGCTGAAGAAGAATGGCAAAAAGCTTATTCAATAAATGGTCTTGGAGTAAGGAATTTAGCAATAGAGTCAAATAAGAAGAGCATCCCTTTGGTACATTATTCTACAGATTATGTTTTTGACGGAAGTAAAACAACACCTTTCACTATAGCTGATATACCAAATCCTCTGTCAAAATATGGTAAAAGTAAATTGTTAGGAGAGAATTTTTTAAAATCACTTACAAATAAATACATACTCATAAGAGTAAGCTGGGTTTTTGGTAAAGGAGGGGAGACGAATTTCATAAAAAAACTAATAGAATGGTCTAAAAAAGGTGAAGTTAGAGTTTCAACAGACGAAATTTCAGCACCTACCTATACAAAAACAATTGTCAATGCAACTTGGAAACTTCTAGAAGTAGAAGGGTTTGGAATCTATCATCTTTCAAACGAGGGAGAGTGTAGCAGATATGAATACGCTAAGTTTATACTAGAAACATTAAACTGGAAAGGAAAGCTTTACGAAGCAAAGCAAGAAGACTTTAACTTACCGGCAAGAAGACCCAAATACTCAAAGTTAGATAACTTTGGCATGAAAGAAACTATAAAAATTGAAATACCTCATTGGAAAGAAGTTGTAGGAAAATATATGAAGGAGGAACTAAATTTATGAAACTTTTAGTAACAGGATGTGCAGGATTTATAGGTACAAACTTTGTATATTTCTATTTAAGAAAGTACAAAGATAGCTTCATAGTGGGACTTGATAAACTAACATATGCAGGAAACTTAGAAAATTTATCAAAACTCTCAGAAGAGGAGAAAAAGAGATTTGTATTTATAAAAGGAGATATCAATAACTCTGAATTAGTTAATCACATCTTCAATCAATACGATATAGACATTGTTGTAAATTTTGCAGCAGAATCACATGTAGATAGATCTATATTTGATCCACATGTGTTTATACAAACCAATGTTTTAGGAGTACAAAACCTATTAAGTGTTGCAATGAACTATTGGAGGAGAGGAGACAGGTGGAAAGAAGGTAAACGATTCATACAAGTATCAACTGACGAAGTTTATGGATCACTCGGTTCAGAAGGGTACTTTACAGAAAACACACCTCTTGACCCTCATAGTCCATACTCTGCAAGCAAAGCCGGAGGGGATTTGATAGCAAAAAGCTACTATGATACATTCAAAATGCCAATAATTATAACAAGATGTTCAAATAACTATGGACCTTACCAATTCCCCGAAAAACTAATTCCACTTATGATATGGAACGCAATAAACCATAAAGAATTACCGGTATATGGTGATGGTAAAAATATAAGAGATTGGCTATACGTTGAAGATCATTGTAGAGCCATAGACCTAGTTATAGAAAAAGGTAGACTTGGAGAAGTATATAACATTGGTGGACACAATGAAAGGGAAAACATATATGTTATTAAAAAAATAATAGAGATCTTAATTAAGAAAACAGGTGATGCGAAAATAAATGAAAGCTTAATAAAATTCGTTAAAGATAGACCTGGACACGACAGAAGGTACGCAATGGATCCAACCAAAATAATGACAGAATTAGGATGGAAACATTCTCTTCAATTCGAAGAAGGACTTGAGCTAACAATAGATTGGTACCTAAATAACATAGATTGGGTAAAAAGTGTCATTTCAGGTGAATATATGAAATTTTACGAAAAAAATTACTCAAACAGATGAAAACTAACTTGATACAACATCCTGTAATCTATAAGAAACAACCTTCGAAACTCCTTTCTCTTCCATAGTAACACCGTATATATCATGGCACATTTCTATTGTTGACTTATTGTGAGATATTATTATAAACTGTGTTTTATCCTGAAAAGCGAGAAGTAATCTTTTAAATCTCTCTGTATTTTCATCATCAAGAGGAGCATCTACTTCATCCATAATAACCACAGGAGTATTGTTTATTATAAGAGAAGAAAATATAAATATTATACCAACTAAAGCTTTCTCACCTCCAGACAATAACATAAGATTTCTAACCTTCTTACCAGGAATATTAACAATAAGCTCTATACCACCTTCAACTAGATCATTATTGACTATCTCAACTTTAACTCCACCTCCACCAAATATCTCTTTAAACACATCTGTAATTATCCTACTTATGTCATTAATAGAGGATTCTATAATATTCTCTATCTCCTTATTTATCTCTCCTATCATATTTTCTAATTTTTGCTTACTCTGCAAAATGTCATCAAGATTATTCTTCAATTTCTCATACTCCTCACCTACCTTTAAAAACTCATCTTCAGCACCTTCATCAATAAACCCAAGTTTTTTTATCTCATTTTTAATTTCATTAATTTTTTTACCAACCAAACCTAAATCTGTATATTCATTACTAAAACCTGTAAGATCTTCATAAGTTATACCATACTTCTCTTTTAATTGACTTTCTAAATCTAAAATACTATTTTCCAAAGTAATTATCTTCTCCTCCAACTTAAACGATTCCTTCTCAAAAGTACCCACTTCATTTGTAAGAGATTCTCTTTCACTAAGTAGTTTTCTATAATTATCATTTAAAACTTTTACATTGTAAGACAACTCAGAAACAACTTTTAAAACCTGATCCCTATCCCTATAAAGACTATCAAGATCATCTTTAAGTAATTTTAGCTTCTCTTCATAAGTAGATATGTTTTTTTTCTCGGACTCAATTTCTTCTTTCTTCCTTAGAGAATAAGCATCAATATTAGAAATTTCTTCATCGATCTTCAAAATTCTAAAATGAGAGTACTCTTTATTTGAAGACATAACTGTAAAAGAAGTGTTTAAATCAACAAGCTTTGACCTTTTTAAAGATATATTTGAATCAATTTCTGATATTTCTTTATCAATCTCTTCTATCTTTTTATCTTTCTTTAAAGAATCAAGAAAATTTAAAGCAGAATTTACATCACTAACATTAATATTAAAATGCTCTCGAACTTTTGAAAAAATTCTCTCTAAAGATAGTTCAAGATTTTTATATTTAGAATCTAAATCTTTAATTTCACTATCTATTCTTGACAAAAGATTATCTTTCAACTTTATCTGTTTAAGTATTTCATCTACTTTCTGTTCATAATAAAATAAATCTTTCTCCTTACTGGCTATCAAACTTTCTAAATCTTTCATGGAATCCTTTATCTTCAAGAAATTTTCCTTTTTAGCGTTTAAAACACTATACATCTCCTCGATTTGGTTTCTAAATCTAACAATTTTTTCATCAAGTTCCATTTTTCTAGTTATAAAATCAGTAGCCGCAGATAAAAAAGGTAAAGACTTCAAATCGTTATAAACATCAGAAACCAAAGTTTTTATCTCATTTATACTCTCAAAAACAAATGAAAAATTATCATTAGAAATGATAGAATCACATATTTTTAGAATTCTCTCTGAGGCAATACCTACCTTACTCACAAACTCTCCAACCTTAATCGCACTATCACTTATCTCTTTTGAAAATTCACTAAATATCTTTTCTGATTCCTTCGTAAGGTTATTGACTATTTTCTGCAATTCAACAATTGACATTTCTAATTGCTTTATTGAAGAAGATTCTTCTTCCAATTCTAAAAGTTTCTTGCTCTTCTCATCTTTTATCAAGTTTAGAGAAGAAACTATTTCAATCTTTCTTTTATCATTTTCTTCAATTTCAAGTCTAAATCTTTCAATTTCTCTAAAAAGCTGAACTCTACTTTCTTCTAGTTCTCTTTTCTTAACTTCTATAAACTCCATCTCCCTTTTTATATCGTTCAACTTATTTATTAACTCATTTACTACATTCAATTTTAATAATAAATCTCGCTTTTTGTTTTCTAGTTCTCTTTTCACACCTTCAAGAGATTTTAACTCAGAGTCTAGCTCCGAGATTTGAGATGAAATAATTGAAAAATCTTCTTCCAATTCTCTCAAATTCTTATAAAGGTTTTCTTTTTCTCTAAAAAGATCTTCCTTTCGCTTAACTTCTTTATCCAGCGAAGAGCAAAATATCTCAATTGTTCTCTTTGAGATGCTAATTTTCGACTCAAAATCTTTCTTTTCAATCTCCTTAGACTTTATTAAACGTTCAAGTTCATTAAGTCCATCTCTCTTCTTTGAAAGTAAGTTATTATTTGATTGTAACTCTAGATCAGCCTCCTTCATATAAGAAGAGAGCTCATTTATTTTCGAGTTTATTTCTTGGATTCTATTATTAAGACTTTCTTTCTCTCTTTTTAGATAATCAACCTCTTTTTTTAAGCTTTCTAATTTAAGTTTAAAAAAAACCTTCTCAAAGAATTCCAATTTTTCAGTAAGTTCTCTATAACTCTTCAGCTTTTGTACCTGATCCTTAAGTCTAAGGTAATCTTTCTCAATAGACTCCAACCTAACCGAAATAGTACTTATGGTATAATTTATATCTTGTAATCTTTTTTCTGCTTCTTTCTTTTTAAACTTTACCTTTGTTATCCCTAGAAGTTCATCAACATAAACTCTCTTCTCAAGTGGACTACCTATAACAAGTTTATCTACTTCACCTTGACCAACGATAGAGTAACCATCTTTACCAAAGCCAGTTCCCAAGAAAAGATTAACTATATCCTTAACTCTAGCTTCTTGCTTGTTAAGTAATATTTTACCTTCGCCAGATCTATAATACCTCTTTGTTATTTCAACTTCATCAACAGGAATTTGCAATATTCTTTTAGAATTATCAAACAACAAAGAAACCTCAGCAACGCTTATGGAAGGACGATATTGAGAACCTGAAAAAAGTATATCCTCAAAAGTATCTCCTCTAAGAACTTTAGCACTATTTTCACCTAAAACCCATCTTATAGCATCAACTATATTACTCTTACCAGATCCATTAGGCCCAACTATAGCCGTAATGGGAGAATTAAATTCAATTTTTGATCTATCAGCAAAAGACTTAAATCCAAAAAGTTCTATCTTGCGAAGAAAAACCGACATTACCCCTCCCAGAAACCAAACTAATTTTAAACCAACTCCTTTAGAAACATAAAGTTAAAAGACTAACCTACTTCTTTAGCAAAACTTCTTTTTACCTTTCTCTAACTCTAAAAGAAATTATTTTCTTTCCATAATGTTTAACCTAAACCTACAAGAAAACTTGCCCAACATATAAACTTCATTTTGTTGATAAATTTATCTAGATGCACAAAGACAAGGATTTTACTTTTAGTAGAGGCTAAATCTCCTATTCACTATTTTTAAAGTTCAACAAAGCAAAAGCAATATAAGCCTAATTGATAAAATTGTAATTCGAGTGCAAAATATTTATTCAACTCCACAAAGTTTTCTATACTTTTCAAAGTTAGCTATTACATCTTGCCTAAATTTTTCAAGCAATTCAGGATTTTTCAATATACCAGCAAATCTCTTTTGTTTTGATAAAAACTCCTCTATTGGCTTTAATTGTTTTGGATTTGATGGACTCCATTTATACTTGCCGTTTTCATATTCAACAAGAGGCCAATAACCAGTTTCAACTGCAGCTTTGGACAGTGAAACAGCATCTCCAGTTGGCATACTCCACCCAGGGATACATGGAGTTATTGAAAGTAAAAAAGTTGGACCTTCAATAGATAAAGCCTTTTGTACTTTACTAATAAGATCGTTCCAGTGGTAAATACTGATAGTAGCAGCGTAAGGAATATTGTGTGCTACAGCTATTGCAAATAAATCTTTTCTAGGTTGAGTTTTACCTGGTATTACTTTACCAAAAGGTGCAGTTGTAGTATTTGCAAAAAGTGGAGTAGCGCTACTTCTTTGATATCCTGTATTCATGTATGCTTCATTATCGTAAGCAATGTAAAGTATATTATGTCCCCTTTCTAAAGCACCTGATAGACTCTGAAGTCCTATATCGTAGCTACCACCATCTCCACCTATAGCAACAAATTTAACTTTTCTATTGTGATATATTTTGCCCTTTTCCTTTAAAGCATAATAAGCCCTTTCAACACCTGAAATAGTAGCAGCTGCATTCTCAAAAGCGTTATGTATCCAAGGGTATTTCCAAGAACTTTCTGGATAAACACTAGTTGTAACCTCTAGGCATCCTGTTGAATTCGAAATAACTAAATCTATATCAAGGAGTTGGGCTGACATTATTAGTTCTCTAACAAATATTGCAACTCCACAACCTGCACACATTCTATGCCCTTTAGCAAAATTCAAATTCATGCCAGCAATTTGCTTTAGATTAACAGCCATAAAAACCTCCTACTTTTTAACAAACTCTGGGTTCAACCCAACATAAGCAATCTGACCAGCTATGCCTTCTTTTAGAGAGTACTTAGCATGCTTATAAACTTCTTCGATATCTTTATCTGTAATATCCCTACCACCTAGCCCATAAACATAATCATTAACTAACATCTCTTTTTGGGCAGCAAACAAGCCTGATGTTATATCTTGATACAGAGGAGAACCAGTTGTACCGAAAGACAATGCTCTATCCATAACTATCAAGAACTTAGCTGAAGGTATAGTATTTATTAATTTTTCAACAACAAAAGGTCTAAAAACTCTAACATTAACAGCTCCAACCTTTTCTCCCTTATTCCTAAGCTTATTTACAACATATCTTATAGTACCAGAAGTAGAATTCATTGAAACAAAGACTATTTCTGCATCATCAGTCATATATCCTTCAAAGAAATCAAACTTTACTCCAGTTTTGTCATAGAAATCTTTAAATACTTCTTCTATAACAGGAATAGAATTTTCCATAGCTTTTTGAACACTCACTCTAAACTCAAAGTAATGAGTCGGCATAGCCCACTCGCCCACAGAAATAGGATTTTGAAAGTCAAGTAAAGAGTAAGGGAATTTATTTGGACCAACATAGTTTTTAACAAATTCATCATCAAATACATTAACTGCTTCAACACAATGGCTTGTAATAAACCCATCTTGATTTACAGCAACTGGCAAAAACACCCTAGGATCTTCTGCAATCTTGAAAGCGAGAATATTATTATAGTAAACATCTTGAGGATTCTCCGAAAATAGCATAATCCAACCAAGATCTCTAATTGCCATAGCATCTGAATGATCACAATGTATATTTAAAGGACCAGAAATAGCCCTATTTACAATATTCATAACTATTGGTAATCTTAGCGAAGATGCAATAGCTACAATCTCCCACATAAGCGCAAGCCCCTGAGAAGAAGTAGCAGTAGTCGCTCTTGCACCTGCCGAAGCAGCACCTACAACAGCACTCATAGCACTATGTTCTGATTCAACCTGAATCATTTCAGTTTTAACAATTCCATCAGCAACAAACTGAGCATACTCTTGAACAATAGGTGTCTGAGGAGTAATAGGATAAGCAGCAATAACATCAATATCAACTTGCCTCATCGCCTCAGCAGCAGCTTGAGCACCAGTTAGAGATTTCCTTACTTTATCAATCACTAACATAAAAACCTCCCTTACTTTTCAGCAACCATATCAATTGCATTCCTAGGACAAACACTTGCACACACAGAACAACCTTTACAATAATCATAATCAAATCCTAACATTTTACCATCTTTTACCAGAATACTATCATCAGGACAATATATCCAACAAATCATACAATCAACACACTTTTCTTTATTTAAAACTGGCTTAAATGTCCTCCATCCACCAGTTTTGTTTTCAACAGAAGTCCCACCTTTAGTATGAGCACCTACATTTAAGTTAATAAATTTAACTTCTTTATCTAATACTAACATACTTATCCTCCTATAATTTCATTAATGCCTCTTTCAAAAGCAAGTATATTTTTATTAACCCCTTCCTCTCCGAGCTTTTTCATAAACTTCTTCCTAATAACTTCCTTAACTTTTTCTGGATTAATAAAACCAGTGAGTTTTACAATAACCCCAAGAAGAGGCATATTGGCAAAATTCTTACCAAAAAGATCTATAGCTATCCCCGTAGCGTCTAAGGTATATACCTTAATATTAGAAGGGATATTATACCTTTTTCTAACTTCTTCAGGCTTTAAAGGTGTATTAACAACAACAATACCATCATCCTTTATCCCTTCAAGGACACTCTCAGCATTAAACAAACTTTCATCCATCACAACAACAATATCAGGATTATCAATCTGATAATGCACATCAATTTTATCCTTAGATATTCTACTATAAGCTTTCATAGGAGCACCCGTTCTTTCAGCACCAAACTCTGGAAAAGATTGAGCATACATACCAACATCAATAGCAGATTCAGCAATCAACTGAGCAGCAGTTTTAGCACCTTGCCCAGCCCTCCCATGTATCCTTATATCGTAAAACTCCTTTACCGATACCTCCATGACACCCTCCATATCACATTCTTTGACTACTTTAAATTGTTTTAGTTATTTTAATTAAAATACAAATTTAGTATATGTAAAATCAATAAATACTATAAAATTAATAGGAATATTGATTATTGAAAGAAAATTAACTAATTTATAAAATATAGTAACCAAAATAGAATTTCATATATCATTATATATGATTATGGAAAAAACAAAAATTTTCACAATAATTTATTTAAATTTAATCTTAATTATACTACTAACAAGCATATCATTTGCCGAAACAAATCGTAATATACTTCCTAGCACTAGAGATCTACAGGAAATACTAGCAAAAGTAAACCTTTCAAAAGAACAAAAAATCAAAATAGCTAAAATATTAAAAGAAACCAAAAACAGATTAACAGAAATACAAGATCAAATAGAAAAGATGAGAAAGCAAAGCTTAGAAATAATAAAGCAATATCCCTTGAATAAAAACGCTGCTATTGAGAGTCAAGAGCAAATAGCTGAATTACTAAAAAGAATACACATGATAAGATCTAAAACGTTTTTTGAGATTATTGCTTTACTAGATGAAGAACAATATAAAACTTTTGTAGAATTAACCTTCCCAGAAAAATGAACCAAAGTTTAAATTTTCTATAACCTTGATATAAATAGTTTTTGATTTTAAAATAGGGGTATAATCTTTATTTTAATACTTATTTGTAAGTATTCTTAACTCTAAGTTTTTAATTTATGATTATAACGATTAGATTTCCAAACATTCTTAATAAAAAAATTTGACAATAAAAAGAATAATAATTATTATTATACTGACCAGTCAGTAGGAGAAAATATATGTGGGGATTATTGAAAGGATTGTTAAACAATATACCAGCGGTAATAATGATACTAGCTGCAATAATAGTATTAGGTATAGTTGCAGGCATGAAATTACCAGTTGATTTATTTCCTAATATTGAGTTTCCTGTAGTAGCTATAAGAATAGACTATCCTGGAGCATCACCTGAAACTGTTGAACAGAATATTGCAAGGATACTGGAAGGTCAATTTTTAACAGTAAATGGTGTAAAAAATGTAATATCAAGATGTTTTGAAGGATTTCTATTTATAACAGTTGAATTTGAGTATGGAGTTAATTTAGATCAAGCAGCTAATGATATAAGAGAAAAGATAGATTTTGTTTCTAAATTATTACCCAGTGATGCAAGTAAACCTCAAATATTCAAATTCGATCCAAGTATACTACCAATAATGAATATATCAATAAGTGGTATAGATGACTTATCTGCACTAAGGGAGATAGCACAAGATACTATATCTAAGAGGCTATCTCAAATAGAGGGAGTAGCAAATGTAACTGTAAATGGCGGATATGATAAAAAAGTTTTTGTAGAGTTAGACACCAAGAAATTAAATTCATTTGGAATATCTCCATCTGATGTTGTTAGTGCAATATCAAGAGAAAATCAAAATATACCATCTGGACAAATAATAAGTGGATATAAAAAAATCAGTATAAGATTCTCAAGTGAATACAAGAATACTGAAGAAATAAAGGATGTGTTAGTAGGTAATCGAAAGGGATACCCTGTAAAAGTTAGGGACGTTGCAAACGTTGAATTTAAACCAGATACAGAAAATGCAACAATAGTAAAAGTTAATGGACAACCGGGTATTGTGCTGTCAATAAACAAAAAATCAGGAAGTAGCACTGTTGATGTATCTGAAAAGGTGAGAAAAAAAATTGAAGAATTAAAAAAAGATTATCCCAACCTAAACTTTACAATAATTACTGACCAAGGAGATTTTATTGTAAAATCATTAAACAATGTTAAAGATAATGCTATTAATGGAGCATTGTTAGCTGTAATTGTAGTATTTCTCTTCTTAGTAAGCATAAAAGAAACAATACTAATAGGTTTAGCAATTCCTATTTCAATCGTTATAACACTTGTATTAATGTACTTCTTAGGAATATCTTTGAATGTAATATCTCTTGCAGGATTAGCATTAGGCGTAGGAATGATGGTTGACAACTCAATAGTAGTAATTGAAAGTATCTATCTTAAAACCAAGCAAGGTAAGAATCCAATAGAGGCAGCCTTTGAAGGAACAAAAGAAGTTGGTGTTGCAATCTTAGGATCTACCTTAACAACTATATTCGTATTTGCACCCCTAGTATTTACTCAAGGTTTAGCATCACAGATCTTTAAAGACCTAGCAGCAACAGTTAGTATATCAATATTTTCATCTCTACTTGTAGCAATATTCATAGTTCCACCATTAGAATCAAGGTATTGGAGTTTTGTTGATAAATTTGATCAATTTATTCAAAGAAACAAACTTTTATTCTTTTTCTCAGAATTAATTCTAAAAATAAGAGATACAATTTATGAAAGTCTACTAAAAAGTATCTTAGGACTAAAGAAAACGATGCTTGTATTTACTATAATTTTTCTAGCATTAGGTATATTATCATTTATCTACATAGGAAAAGAACTATTACCAATAGTAGATAGTGGAGACATAAATGTCACAATAACTTTCCCTCCAGGAACCTATAAAGACATAACTTCAAAATACGCTGAAGAAGTAGACAAATACCTAGAAACTAACGAAAATGTAAAGTATTTTTACTATGTTATAAACACAAGTAGTAGTGGCTTAAGATTCTTAGTTAGATCTAGTGGTGAAAATACAATAAATATAACAGTAAAGTTAAAAGATATAAGAGAAAGAAACATTTCTTCTGAAGAATTTAGCGTAGAACTAAGAAAATTCCTAACTAGAATACCTGGAAAAAGTAAAGTAGATGCATCAAGTGGGGTAATAAGAATACCAGGAGGTGGAGCAGGTGGAGCAAATGCAGATATGAAATTAATAGGAGATGATATAGAAGAATTAAAAAGAATATCCTCTAAGATAGAGGAAATAGGAAGGGAAATAAGCGGTATACAAGAAATAAATTCATCCTTAGACGATCCTATACAAGAATACATAATATATCCTGATAAAAACAAACTATCTTACTATGGAATATCAAGCTTACAATTAGGTAATTCAATAAAGACTGGATTCTTAGGTACAACAGCATCTTTCTTTAGATTAAAAGGGAAACAATACGAAATTTTTGTACAATTGAAAAACGATGATAGAAAATACTTAGAAGATATACTATACAAATACATACCAACACCTCTGGGACTTGTACCAATAATAGATTTGGTAAAAATAAGCAATGGTTATTCTCCGCAAATGATAATGAGAGAAAATAACAGTAGAACAGTGTCTTTATCATTAGTTGGATACAACATAGCACAAACAAAATTAGTTGAATTGATAGATAAAGAAGTAAAGAAAAATGTCTACATTCCACCTAACATTACCATTTCATACGGTGGAAGTTTCGAAGAACTACAAAATACATTTAGAGATCTAATTTTAGTTTTCATACTTTCATTAGTACTCGTATATTCAACAATGGTGGTATTATTTAAATCCTTTAAAGATCCATTCATAATAATATTCACAGTACCTTATGGAGTTTTCTCAGTACTCATAATTTTTCTATTATTAGGGCTAAAAATAAATATCATCTCTGCTATAGGATTAATAATAATTCTTGGAATAGTCGTAAATAATGGTATAGTTATGGTCGATTATATGAATCAACTTCTCGAAAGAGGATACAAACTAAGAGATGCCATTATTGAAGGAGCAAAAAGAAGATTTAGACCAATACTAATGACAAGTTTAACCACAATTATAGGTCTTTTACCTATAGCATTTGGATTAGGTGAAAGTGGAGAACTTTATCAACCGCTAGGTCAAACAATATTTATAGGAATGACATTAGGTACATTATTTACATTGTTTATTGTACCAATCATATACGAATACTTTAATAGAAAAAGATTTTCTTAAGGGATAGGTTCAATCCATTCAAATTCTTTCAAACGTTTAAGTTTTTCTCTGTTAGAGGCTATCTTCTTAAGTAGCCTCTCTATAGTCACATCATAATAAATTTCTCCGTTTAGAAGTTTTTTAAATTCTTCTTCGATATAATAAAGGGTGGTCATATACTTTTGAGAATCATAAGCAGAAATCATATTAGCATACCTCTTAGCTATCTTAAACCAACCCATAGCCGATTTAAAATAAGATTCAGCAACATCATACCCTTCTAAAAGTTCTTTTTCATATTCTTTGCTATAAAAGTAAATATTATCTTTATAAAATTGTTTTCCAAAATCTAAATAATTCTTAGTAAGCAATAAAGCAATGTGCATCTTAACTAAAAGTTTATATCTATTCCAATGAGTCTCGTTACTAATAGGTGTTATTGCTCTTATAGGATGATCAAAAGGTAGACTCCAGGCAAGCTCAAGAAAATATATATTCCTTGAAATATTATCAAGATCTTGGTAAAGCCATTCATTGTATATCTTCAAAAAATCTTCTACATACTTTAATCTCTTATTCAAAGGCCTAAACTTAAAATCTTCAATATCACAAAATACGTATCCAGAAAATAAGAGCATGAATAAAAATATCCAAAAAAATTTTTTCATATAAAATATTATCGGAATAAAATTTAAGGAAAAATCAAAGTTTAAAAAACTTCTTCAATATAGAAGCTCTTTCCTTACCTATAATAGAATCATTAGATACAGTTATTCCTGAATATAGCATTATACTAGTATCCCTAAGAAGAATAGTAAAGAAATTGATCATTTCGTTCAAGTTTATTTTCTCACCAAATTCATTACCAAAAAAAACCAACATACTAAGCTTTGACATAAGCCCTAAAAAAGCTTTATAGTGTATAAAATTAGCCATTTTTATAGTATTCTTAAAATCTTGATACTCCGAATAAAGATTAAATTTTTTACCTTTCGATTTTTTTCTCTCAGCTAGTTCAACTTCCTTAACTTTAGAAAGGAGATTTGATAAAAGAATCTTATTAGCAATCATCGATTTATCTGGATTAAACACATAAAAAAACTCCATGAAACTTGTTTTATCATACAATGGATTGTGATGATAGAAAATTCCATTACTTGCCAAAGTCCCTAAAACAGATTCAAAAACACTACTCCCTCTTAATCCCCATATATTGAGAAGAAATCTTATTTTTACACCATGTCCAACAGTAGCTAAATCATTAGTTATATAACCATAACTTCTGCTAAAGGTAGGAACAAAATAATCATCGAAAAGTATTGAAACACTTTCAATTACATCAAAAACCTTCTCTATACCATTACCTAACACAACTGATCTTAGCGAAAAATGATTAAAAACATTAGTATAGATAAAATATTTAAGATTGGATTCACAGTATATACTTACTCCTAGATCATTACCTAAAAACCTCAAAATATCACTTTCAATAAACTCTCTGTCAATGAGTCCTAAAATTTCAATATCTCTATCTGCGATAAAAGAAATATCATAAATTTGAGAGGAATCAGGTAAAATCCTTACAAAGTCAGTAATTTTTAAAATAATTTCTTCTTTATGTCTACTATCAAGACGATTTGAAAAATCGTATCCGTCAATATTCCTGTATAAATCCGCTACAGTATAAACAACAAAATCTTCATCAATATCAGAACGTTGAGGCATAGCTTTAGCAAAAATAATATTATCTATCATGATGAATAATTTAATAACATAAAAAATATTTTTCAAATTTAACACCTTAAAATTAACTTTCACTAGCAATTAATTCCTTATCAATAACCACATGAATTTTAATTCATAACAGAAAGTGATATACTTAAAGATTAGAAAACACACTAACATAATATCTTATTAATATATTTGCAAAAATTATTTAAACAACTTTAAAATAATATAAGTATCATGTCCCATGACCGAGGGGGCAAAGAAGTTCTCGGTTTGGAGTTTAAATTTAAACTCCAGAGATAAATATGAATATATCAGAAATTAGAGAAGCAATATCAAAATCTAAATCTTCTCAAACAAAAACCTATGAAATAGGTTTTATAATAGAACCTGACGAGCAATTGGTACCTAGAGTAATGGAGAAAGTAAAAAACATTATTTTACAATATGGAGGAACCATTATAAGTGAATCTGAATTAGGCAGAAGATCTCTGGCATATCCTATAAGAAAAAACAGAAAGAAATATCTAGAAGGTATCTATAAATTCATAATATTTGAAGGAACCCATAGCACAGTTGAAAACCTTGATAAACTCGTAAAAATTGATGAAAATATAATAAGGCATATCATACTTAGAGTGAAAAAAAATGGCTAGATCTTTCAATAAGGTAATAATTGTAGGAAACTTAGTTAAAGATCCAGAACAAGAAACCTTAACGAAAACGGGTAAAAAAGTATTAAGAATAAGAATAGCAGTTAATGACTCTTATAAGAATTCTGAAACAACTTACTTCTTTGATGTTGTTTTGTGGGAAGGTTTAGTAGATATTATAAAAAATTACACAAGAAAAGGTTCAAAAATACTTGTAGAAGGAAGCTTGATTCAGAGAAGTTGGACTACTAAAGATGAGAAAGGAAGTGAAGTAAAAAAGACAGCAGTAGAAATACGTGCAGAAAATATACTATTGCTTTCACCTAAAGGCGAAAGCGCCATAAAAGCAGAAGGAGTAACAAACCAACTTACTGAAAATATAAAAGAAATCCCCAAAAAAGAAGGAAAGTACGAAAGTTTTATAAACAGTACCTCTTATGAAGAGGAAGGAGAAGGAGAAACTTTCGAAGACTTTGGCGAAAATATCTTAGAAGATGAAGAAAAATTTTTCGAAGAAATTGAAGAAAAAGAAATTGATTACAATAAAATAGACAGTGAAGATAATCATATAGAAGACATAAATACTGATGACGAATTTAAGGTATAATCTATATATTTTCAAATATTAGGAGGTTTATATGAGTACAAGTTTAGATCAAAGTATAAATATAAAAGCTGAAGATGAAGGTCAAAAGGTACAAAAATCTGTTACAGTAAAGAAAAAGAAAAGAACATGTCAAAAAAAGTTATTGAACATAACATACAAAGATGTTGATATTCTTTCTCAGTTTTTAACTATGACGGGCAAAATAAAATCTTCAAAAATAACTAGAGTTTGTACAAAAGTCCAAAAGAAAATAACCAGAGAAATAAAAGTAGCAAGGATAATGGCCTTACTACCATTTACAGACAGATAATGCTACAAAATTATAAATTAAGGAGAGGTGTCCGAGCGGCCTAAGGAGCAGCACTGGAAATGCTGTGTACGGGGCAACCCGTACCGAGGGTTCAAATCCCTCCCTCTCCGCATTTTCTTTTTCAATATCTCCACTATCTCCATTAATTTAGGGAAGTAATATCTAAATTTAGTAGAAGGCTTCTAAATTAATTTTAAGATACATAAATAAATAAAAAACAATACTTTACTTCAAAAAAATACTATCTTTCTAAAAGTAAAAGGAAAAACTATACTTTATTCCAAGATTTTCGAAGAATCAACAGGATAGTAAAATTTAAAAAACATTCTCACCCAAGTAAGATAGCAAACACATAAGTCCAGCATAATAACTATCTGCTTTAAAACCAGAAATTACACCAATTGCAATATCTGACAAATAAGAATGATGTCTAAAAGATTCTCTTTTAAAAACATTTGAAATATGAACTTCAACAAAAGGAATATTTACTGCAAGAATTGCATCTCTTATAGCTATAGAAGTATGTGTGTAAGCACCTGCATTTAAAATCATTCCACTAGCTTTTAAACCTTCTTTTTGTATAAAACTAACTATTTCACCCTCTAAGTTTGATTGAAAACTTATAACTTCATAACCAAATTTACTAGAAATTTCTTTACATTTTAATAAAATATCCTCTAACTTCAAATTACCATACTTGTCAGGTTCTCTAACACCGAGCATATTGAGGTTAGGACCATTTACAATAAGTATTTTCTTCATATTTACTTCTTATCTTCTATTAATATTACTTTATTCAAAGAAACCCTATATTTTGAATCTTTAACCAATCTTTGAATAGTAGTAAGGTTTTCCAAATTATAAGAAAGCTTTTTATTTTCATCAATAAGTTCATCTAACTGTTTCCTTAATTTTAGTTCTTCTTTACACAAAGATTTATAGTAAGACCTTTGTAAAACAAACGAAATCATAATTCCAAGAGACATCAACATAATAATTGCCAAAACACCCAACCTTCTCATAATCATACCTTCTCATAAACTCTTAATTTTGCTGATCTGGAAGAAGGATTTAAAGAAACCTCTTCCTTTGAAGGAATTATCGGTTTTTCGTTAACTATTCTAAACACCCCATTATCAACGAGGGTTCTCATCTTAGTTTTTACCAATCTATCCTCTCCTGAATGAAAAGTAATTATGCATAACCTACCACCTCTTCTTAAGAAATTACCTACCTTCGACAAAAATCTCTCTAAAACTTCATATTCCTTATTGACAAAAATTCTTATAGCCATAAATGTTTTAGTAGCAGGGTGTATTCTCTTTTTATAGTACTTTCCTATTGCCCTTTTAACTATATCCGCAAGTTCTTTTGGTGTTTCTATCCTCTTACTTTTTCTATATTCAACAATTGCATCTGCTATTCTTCTAGCAAAAGGCTCATCGCCATATTTGAATATAATATCTGTAAGATCTTTCTTAGTAAAATTATTAACAACTTCATAAGCTGTATATTCCACTTTATCAGCTTTGGCATAAGTCATTGTGAGAGGATACTCTGAATCAAAGCTAAAACCTTTCCTTTTATTAACAAAATGGTACATTGACATGCCTAAATCAGCTAAAATACCATCAAACCCATCTACACCACTTTCTACATATATTCTATCAATATTTTCAAAACCCTCATTAATAAAATACACATTTTTAAAATTTTTCAATCTACCCTTAGCAACTTCAAGAATATCTTTGTCCTTATCAACACATATTAAATTCCCCTTACCTTCAAGCACTTTACATATTTCATACGAATGCCCCCCCTCTCCACATGTGCAATCAAGGTAATTACCCTCTTTATTGATAATTAAGTTTTCAATAACTTCTTTAACTAAGACAGGCTTATGGTAATAAATACTATTAAACATGTTATAATTTTAAATTATTTTAACCAAAAATCATAAATTGGCGCTTGGCACTACCATCTTATCACCAATCACAAATGAAAATTTAACAGAATATAAACCTTCTCCTTTTAGAGAAGGAGTACCTATAACTTCTCCTTTTTGAACCTTATCCCCTGACTTAACAAAGACATCATCCATCATACCATATATACTGTAAAGGTTATCACTATGCTTAACTATCACAGTGTTTCCGAAAATACTAAAAGTACCTACAAAAACAACTTCTCCTGAATTAATAACCTTAACCTTATCTTTTTTAGTTAAAACTATTTCAACAAACTTTCCATTATTCCTAATTTCCTTTACAAAACTCACCGGAAGCTCAAATCTTAATTTTATTGAAGAATAACTCACTTTCTTTATATTATCTTTATTATTTTTGAAGTTTTGCTCTTCCAAAACTATTATCTCACCAACCTTCAGTTTACCTCCCTCAACCCTATTTAACTTTCTTATCTTATCTAAGCTAACACCAGTTTTTTTAGAGATACTATACAAAGTATCACCAGGTTTAACGACATAAACACTATCTCTTTTAAATTTTTTATTTTCAATAGTACCAACTTTCTTAGAAGAAGGTATAATCAAAAGTTGGTTCGCCTTTAGATCTAAACTCGTTAACTTATTTGCAGATATAATCTCTTCTATAGTGGTATTAAACCTTTTACTTATACTAAAAAGCGTATCACCTTTCTTAACCTTATACTCTTGATAAACTCTAACGGGTATTTTTATAATCTCACCTACTCTTAGGGTATTTATACCATTTTCTTTTTGAATAACCCAAATATCAACATTAAACTTCTTCGAAAGAGAATAAAAAGTATCACCCTTGTTAACAGTATACTTTATATACTCAGCTCTAGAAATAGAAAAAAATAACATAAATAAAAGTATAGTAAATATTTTCTTAAAGAAACGAAAAAAAAACATTACTATATATTTTTCGGAAAAATAGTTTAATTAAAGAACTTTAACCAATTTAAAAGTTATAAACTACCTTTAGGTCAGTGAAAGATAAACACTCACTACTTTAATCAGAAAGTAAAACTTTTATCTATTATAATAGGAGCTAGGAATTATTTAAGAAACCTCCTTTTGTTACCCACCCTTAAGTTCTACAATTAGAGATGTTAAAAAGTTTAGGAAAATAATAGGAGGAAGGAATTTTTAAGGAATTCCTTTTGCTTTTACCATGCTCTTAAGCGTCTATAGGAAGCTACACACTCTTTTAATTAACTCTTATTAGAATCTTTCCTCAATATCCAATTGAAGGTTTAATCCTCTTTTAGAAATTACTTTTAGTAATTCTACTCTAACTGTTTGGAATAAGCAGGATGGAATTTTCAAACATATACTGAATTTTGATAAATCACAAATGAAATGTTTATATTTTTCTTGTGAGAGATGTTTTTCTTGATGAGGATACAATTTACGCACCAATAACACCTAATATTCACTCTCCTGTAAGTGTTATAAGAATATCTGGAGAAAAAGCAATAGAAATAGTGGATAGTATATTCAAAGGTAAGAAAAAACCTAAAGAAGCACAAACTCATAGAATACTTTACGGATATATAGTAGATGAAGAAGGCAACAATATTGATGATGTTTTGGTATCTATTATGAGGAAACCAAACTCCTATACTGGAGAAGATGTTGTTGAAATAAGTTGCCATGGTAATCCTCTGATAGTTAGCAAAATAACAGAACTAATCAGAAACAAAGGAGCAAGAATAGCACTACCAGGAGAATTCACAAAAAGAGCATTCATTAATGGTAAGATTGATCTTGTTCAAGCAGAAGCAATTAATTCCTTAATAAATAGCAAAACATTAAGTAATGTAAAAATATCAAGGCATATACTTGATGGCATATTATCAGAAAAAATAAAAGAAATAAAAGACAAATTACTAGACTTACTTGCCTATCTTGAAGTTTTGGTTGATCACCCTGAGGAAGATTTAGCTAATAGAGATTGGGAGTACATTGAAAACACTATATTTGAAACAATACAAAAATTAGATAATATCGTTGAAAAATCAAAAAAAAGAAAATTTTTCTCAGAGGGTATAAAAATATGTATAGCAGGAAGAACAAATGTAGGCAAATCATCACTCATGAACGCACTTGTAGGAGAAGATAGAGCAATAGTTTCAGAAATACCCGGAACAACAAGAGATGTAATAAAAGAAATTGTATCAATTGAAGGAGTACCTGTAAGTATATTTGACACAGCAGGCATAAGAAACACTATAAGCCCCATAGAAAAAGAAGGAATAAAGAGAACTATAAATAGTATAAAATCATCAGATATTATACTAATCGTATTCGATGCTTACTCAAAGATAACTCAAAGTGATATTGAAACAATAAGAAGTATAAAGGATGTAGTAAAGGACAAAAATATCTTTGCAGTACTAAACAAGATTGATACATTGGGTAATATTACAGAAGAAATGTTAGAAAAACTAATTAGCGAAAAAAATGATTCAAAAATACTCAATAAAAAATCAGAAATTGAAAAAATCTTAAAAGAGGAAGGAATAGATATAGTAAAATGGTTTTTTGTTTCAGCAAAGAATAATATTGGTATAAAAAAGTTATCAAATGAAATAATAACAACTGTCATTGGAAGTGTTGAAGAAGAGTTAAATAACATACTAATAAACAACGATAGACACCAAGAATTAATAGAGGAAACAATAAAATCTTTAGAAGAAGCATTAAATGCAGTGAAAGACAGAATGCCAGAAGAATTTATAGCAATAGGCATAAGAGATGCATTATCATATATAGGTGAAATGATAGGAGAAATAACAACAGAAGATCTCATGGATAGAATTTTCAAAAATTTTTGTGTAGGAAAATGAAAAATAGTCAAATAAACTTATTCTCAAAGCAACCTTTGACAATTATATCAAAAACTAATTTCATAAACTTCTTAAACTGTAAATACACTTGGTATCTAGCAAATGTAAAAAAAATTAAACCAAAGCTAACATTAAATATGGAAGCTGGAAATACATTACATTCCATACTTAAGGAAATAAACCAAAAATTCAGTACGCTAGAAGAAGTAAAAAAGTTCATAGAACTAAAAAAACTTTCTTTAAAAGAGCACGAAAAAGAAATTAACAATATACTTTTATTCCTTGAATCAAGGAATAAAAAAAATCTAAATATCTTTCCAGTAATATCAGAAACATCACTTGAAATTAGAGTAAGTAATTTCAAACTTAAAGGAATCGTTGATGCAATATATAATTTTGAAGATGAATTTGAAATTTTTGAATATAAAAAGAGCTTTTATAAAAGTAAAATTGAAGACTTCTTTTTAGAAACATCATTTTATTCTTTTCTATTCGAAAATAGCCAAAAAAGGAAAATTATAAGAATGGGTTTATTTTCATTTGAAACAGGGGAAGTCATATACAAAGAATACAACTTGAACCAATCAAAGGAAACAGAAGAAAAAATAATATATGTTATTGACTCGATAAACAAAAATAATTTTGAACCAAACCCTTCTATTGAAAATTGTAAGAATTGTATTTTCAAAGAATTTTGCGAATATGCATATAAAAACTTTTAATAACTAAAACTTATTTTTATCAGAAGGATAAAGAAATATTCCATGTTTCAAATACAATACCAAAACAATGGCGTGCGTAATGAAGAGGCATAAATAGAACCAGAAGTTGCTAAAATTTATAAGAGTTTTTTAAAATTTTTATTGCTGGAGGTTGTAATGGCTAATATAAAATCTAACGAAAAAAGATCAAAGCAGAGCGAAAAAAGGTATCTTAGAAATAAAATGTGGAAAGAAAAGGTAAAAACTCTTAGAAAGAAGATAATAAAATCCATACTTACTAAGAGCGTAAGTGAAGAAGAATTAAAAAGAATGATAAAAGAATACCAATCATTGGTTGACAAAACATATACTAAAAATGTATTTAAGAAAAATAAAGTTGCTAGATTAAAATCTAAGATATTTAACTTTTTAAAAAAGAATGGAATAACACTAAATAAACTTAATTAATCTAATTGATAACGGGGCGTAGCTCAGATGGTTAGAGCGCATGCCTTGGGAGCATGAGGTCCCCGGTTCAAGTCCGGGCGCCCCGAATTACATCACTTCTTTTAACTTTAATCTAATTACAGCATTTCCTTTAAATCCTATAATCTTAGTAGCAGTCCCTAGAAAAAGAGGTATAGTACTTTTTGATCCTAATTCAACAGTATATTCATTAAGAACAAAATCAATAACTTTACCACTACCCTTAAATTTTATATCTCCAACAACTATATCATTATTTTCAAGCTCAAGCGCAGAAAAACTAGTAAAACTATTTATATAAAAGTTCTTACTTAAACCATAAACATTAACAACATTACTGATCTCATTCCTAATTCCACTATCTCCAACCTTAAAATCGAAAGTCCTAAATATAATTTCATTTGTAGGATCCACTTCAGGTAACTTGGGAAAAAGCAAATCAAGTAATAGAAGAGAGAAAGGATCATAAGTTTTTAATCTTTTATTACCTTTATCATCCATATAAAAAGAAATTTCAAGATTAGTAAAATTGATAAGCTGATTAATAGTTTCAAAGAAGCCTGAAGATGACTTTAAATCAAATTTATTAAAAACAATCGTAAAAAGCTTTTGATTAGCTTCTTGCTTAGAACTCAAAATAAAAGAAGTCTTCAAGCTAAAATTACCTGAATAAGATAAAAGAAGATATGTAATAATACCATCACCATTCAATTCAAAATCATATACATAAACCTTTTCTGGTAAATAATCGTAGATATACTTAACTTCTCCCTTTGGGGGAAAACAAGAATTTAGAGATAGAACAAAACCTACAAAAAGTATAAAAACTAAAAGTTTTTTCATGCTAAAATTATTAAAAACAGCAAGGTAAAAACTCAAAAACAATTTTTAAATAACTATGCGGTCATAATTTTTAAAAATTCGTAATATTTGAAATAAATTAGAAATTTATTAAAAAATTACAATAGTAGGTAGTTTATGAATAAGAAAGTAGTAATATTTTTGGTAGTTTCATTTTTATTCAGTTGGATAATTGCTTTAGTAATATGGAAATTTAGCTTATACGAAGGAAGAAATTTATTGCTTACTACTCTTCTTGTAGTATACATGTTTGGTCCTGCTATAGGAGCCATAATAGCACAAAGATCATCTAATCAAAAAGTTAAGGATTTAGGTATTGAATTCAAAGTAAATAAATGGTGGATATTAGGAGTATTATCAATACTAACAATAACAATTCTAACTCCTTTAATCTCCTACCTATTAGGAGGAGGGCTTATAACTTCATGGGAAGAATTACAAAATAAAGTAGTAGAAATTTATAAAAGTGAATTGGCCCAAAAACAAATGGAAAAGATAGGTAAAGTTGTAAATAACAATATACTAATATTATATTTAATAACTATACTTTCGGGAGTAGTAGCAGGATTGACTATAAATGGATTAGCAGCCTTTGGTGAAGAGCTAGGATGGAGAGGATTACTTTTTGAAGAATTCAAGAAATATGGATTTATAAAATCATCATTTCTAATAGGAATAATATGGGGACTATGGCATGCTCCTATAATAGCAATGGGGGCATAACTTTCCTCAACATCCTACAGAAGGTATATTTCTGATGACAGCATTTTGTGTAGCACTCGCATTTATAATGAACTACTTCAGATTAAAAACTAATTCAGTAATACTCTCTTCAATAATGCACGGAACTCTAAACGGAACAGCAGGCATTTATGTATACGCAAATAAAGTATCAAACGATATACTGTATAACTTAACAGGCATAGCAGGTATAATGGTAATAATACTATTAATTTTTATAATCTCATTTGACAGAGAAGTATTTCTGTCAGAAAAATTAAACTAAAAATTTTCCGATTATTAAGTGAATGAAAAAAGAGATAGTAATATCAGTGCTAATATATTTTTCAGTAATAATAACAGTATTACTCATAATACCATTTTTATCCGAAAATATTTCAAAAGTATTCTCAGAAAATAAAACACCATACGAAATTTATCACGAACTTGGAAAAGACAACAATGAAGAAACAAATATATCCAATACACTATCAGATTATAGCCCTACTGAATTTATGGAAAAAGAATATACCATACCTACCGAAGAACAAATTCAAGACATTATAGTACCAAAGGGGAAACCTATGATAACCTTAGTAATAGATGATTACGGTTATTCTCTTGAAGAACCAGTAATAACCTCTATAACATCTAGTATACCAATAACAGTAGCCATAATCCCATTTCTAAAATATTCAAAAACAATAAATAATTTAGCCAAAATGTACAACAAAGAGGTAATAATTCATCTACCCATGGAAGCCTACAAATTAAAAATAAAAGATACCCCTTACATAAAAAAAGGACAAGACTCTACAGAAATCATAAGAATCTTAGAAAAAGCAACTCAGGAATTAGAAGGAGTAGGAATGAACAATCACATGGGATCAGAAGCAACAGAAGACCCAGAGGTAATGGAAACAATAATAAGATTTCTTAAAAGAAAGAATCTATTTTTCTTAGATTCACTAACTACTCCAAACTCAGTAGGATATAAAAAAGCAAAAGAAATGGGATTAGTCCCTTTAAAAAGAGATGTATTTCTTGATAATTATCCATCACAATATTACATAGAGGATCAATTGAGGATGGTAGAAAAAGTGGCTACCAAAAAGGGTTACTGTATAGCAATTGGACATATTAGAGAAAACACTATAAAAACTTTAATGAAATGGTACCAAGACAATAAATCTAATTATAGATTTACAACTCTTAAGAATCTTTATGAGGAACTAACCAAATTGGAAATAAGCAAAAAATAAGGGGAAATCCCCTTAAATATCTTAATCTTATTGTTTCTTTTCTTTCAAGGTACAAATGCCAAAAATGCTATAAAGCAAACAGAAACCAGTTATAGCAGTCAAAGCTAAGATACCACCTACAACAATAAGCACTATTTGTAAAACACCAGAAGTAAAGAATACTCCTACAACAATTAATATTAAAGCTAATACAGCTCTTATTATCCTATCAAGTAAACTTTCATTAACCTTTAACATATATAACCTCCTATATATTCTCTTATTAAGCAAAAAATAAGGGGAAATCCCCTTAAATATCTTAATCTTATTGTTTCTTTTCTTTCAAGGTACAAATGCCAAAAATGCTATAAAGCAAACAGAAACCAGTTATAGCAGTCAAAGCTAAGATACCACCTACAACAATAAGCACTATTTGTAAAACACCAGAAGTAAAGAATACTCCTACAACAATTAATATTAAAGCTAATACAGCTCTTATTATCCTATCAAGTAAACTTTCATTAACCTTTAACATATATAACCTCCTATATATTCTCTTATTTTGCAAATGATAAAACTTGATTTATAAAAGAATGCTCATCTTGAACTCCAATAGTAATAGAATCTTCTGAATCGTTTATAATTTGGGTAGGAACACTTTCAATACCCCACTTCATAGCTAAATCAGGAACTTCGTTTGCTTCAATAACTTCAGAAGTTACTTTACCACTTGAAGCAACTGCAATTCTATTTGCAAGATAAGCAGAAGCTGGGCAATAAGGGCAAGAAGGCGTCACAAATACTTTTATATTAACAGGTTTACTAATAGAACTTAATTCTTTAGCCATATTTCCTTCTATGTCATGTGAATCATTAGAAACCATAATCAATGTTTCAACAATTTGACTTGCTTCATATCCTAAAGGTGATCCTCTGAAAATGATCTTATACCCTTTATCTTCACCTATTGTAACTGTAGGATTAGTCTCAATAGGGATACCTACATCACTAACTTGGACATTTTCTCTGAAATTGACTTTAATTTTGCTATTAATCTCACCCAATTCCTTAAAAAATTGTTTAGTAAAATTTACATATTCCTCATTTTCATTTTCACCTGTCCTAAAGTAAACATTAACAACAACTTCATTCGAAAGTTCTTGAAACCTCTCTTCAAGGAATTTCCTTGATTCATTATCGATGATTTGCTCCATAAAATATATACCTCCTAAAATTTTTACTCATAAAAGATAAAAATAAAACTTCGAAAAGTCAAACTATTTCCCCTTCATAAGCTTTTTTATTTCATCCCTTATTCTAGCTGCATCTTCATATCTTTCTTCAGCAACTGCTTTATCAAGCTCACGCTGAAGCTCTTCAATTAATGCATCCTCTTTACTTTGTGATTGTAACTTGGATTTTCTAGACTTATTTTCCTCAAATATTTCTTTCTCATTACTTTGTTCTTGTAAAACTTCTCCTAACCCTGTACTTTTACTACCACTATAATATTCCTCTCTATCAACTCCAGCTTGCCTAATTACATGTTCTGCAACAAATATAGGTGCATTATATCTAACTGCTAATGCAACAGCATCGCTCGGGCGAGAATCTATTTCCAAAACCATATCCCTAAATGAAATAAAAAGAATAGCATAGAATGTATTATCCCTAAGATCATTGATAACAACTTTTTCAACAAAAGCTCCTATACTATCTAAAACATTCTTAAAAAGATCATAAGTCAAAGGTCTTGGAAAACTAATATTCTGAAGTTTCATCAATATACCATTTGCTTCAAAAGGACCTATATATATAGGTAAAACTACTGTAGAATTAGGCTCCCTAAATATCATTGCAAAACCTGTATTTGTCATTACAATATCCTCTATTTCCACTCTAACTAAATCACTATCCTTCATAGTACATCATAAAAATAAATAAATTTATAAATCTTAGTCAAATTATTTTTCTTCATAAGGAATTTCCAAAAAAAATTCGCTACCTTTACCAGATTTAGATTCAAAATAAACCTTACCTCCATGATTCAAAACTATACTTTCAACTATACTAAGTCCTAATCCACTACCTGTTTTCTTAGTAGTTGTGTAAGGTTTAAATATCTTATCACCCATATCTTCAGGAATACCTATACCATAATCCTTAACAGAAATAATAACTCTGTCTTCCTCTTTGGAAAACTTTATAGTTATTTTATTAGAAATACCCTCAGAAGCTTCTAAACCATTCTTTACCAAATTTATAAGACACTGCTTTATCTGATCAAAGTCAGCGTAAATCGTATCATCCCCATTGATAATAACCTCAAACTCCACATCCCTATATGAAAAAAGTTCCTTAATATGCTTCATAATATCAGAAAACCTAAACTTAGATCTATTTGGTAAGGGTATTTTTGCAAAATTTGATAGTTGGGTAACTAACTTATCTATTCTATCAACTTCCTCCAATATAATACCAAGAGAACTAATAACTCTTTCTTTAAAATCTTCTGCATCTTGATTTAATAAAATTCTCTGAATAGATAATTTTATAGGAGAAAGAGGATTCTTAATTTCATGTGAAAATTTCCTTGCTATATCTTTCCATAACTCTATTTTTTCAATTTTACTCAACCTATAATAAGCTTCAAGTAGCTTCATTGTCATAATATTAAATTGATCTATCAAATACCTTATTTCATCTATAGTTCCCTCATTGCTAACCACATAATTTAAATTACCTTGCGAAACTTCTTTCATACCATTAGCAAGTCTTGAAATACCTAAGGAAATGTATTCTGAGAAAAGGTAAGCAACGAGAATAGATATAAAGAAAGACGGGATATTCAACAACAAGATTATCAAAACAATATATTTACCAAAAACTTCATAAAACAAAAACTCTAAAGAACTAGAAACTTTCAATATCTTCGAAATATTAACTTTAATATCATAAATATTAGAGTCAATTTGAGTATAAGAAACTAAAAATCCATTCTTAATTTTTTTAAAAGCAAAAAGATATTCATCTTTACCAAAAACAATTAAACTCTTCCCCTCGTCAGAGTAAGCTCTCTTAAGCTGATCCCAAATTATATCAAGAAAACCATTTTTACCATAAACATAATTGTAAGGAAATTTAACAATGTAAATATTATCACTACCCCTACCTTTAGCTAAAGCTTTCTCCAACCCAATGAAAGTATCTCTATATAAAAACGATAATCTATTTAATAGATCCTTAGAAACATCAGAAAGTCTTTGCTCCGCACTAAACTGCAAAACATCTTTAAATGCATCTATAGTCGAAATAAAAATCACTGAAAGTATGGAAGAAGATACAAGACCAGCAGTAATAAACAAAACAATTAATCTAAATCTTATTTTAGATCCAAGCTTACCCTTAATAAAATCTCTAAAGGATTTAAAAAGAATAAAAACAGATGCGATCATGGAAAAAGAAATAAAACAACTAATAAGGAACAAGAGAAAAGGATCAATAAAAGATACATAAGAAACTCTAATAATCCAACTGAAAAGCAAAAATCCCAATCCAAGAGATAAAACCATTAAAGAAACCAAAATAACAAACTTTTTCATATCTTACCTCAATTTAAATTCTTCTGAATAAACTACAGGAGTCTCTATATTACCCATACCTAAAACAGATGCTATAAGACTCAAAGGAGGTTTTAATTTCATGTAAACAATTGAAGCTTGGACTGAGATAAAAAATTTTGTATCTTGATAAACCTCATAAAAATCTGGATTATTTTTTAGTTCATCAAGTTTTATCTTAAAAAGCAACGGAGAAATAACCACAGGAAGAGATGACAATTTATCTATAACCTTAAAATAGCCATCATTATACACAACTATTCTCTTAAACAATAAATCATAGTAAACTTTGTAAGAAACCAAAATGTTAGTAATTTCTGTTTGGACATTCAAAATACCAAAATCTTTTCTGATTAATCTAACGTTAAAAATAACATTCAAGTCAATATTTCTTACAAGAAGATTTTCCAAATTTTGAGGAAGATCACCCTCAACTAAGAGCATAACAAGTATAGAATTACGATTTTCATCAATAAATATATCTGGCTTAGATAATTCAAAAGAAAAAAGATTTGTACTATATAAAAATATCAAAAACACTACAGAAATTTTCGAAAAACCTTTTAACATATATTAATATGAAGTATATTGAAGATTATAGATAAACTTCTATTATTTATTCAATCTTAAACTACTGTTCTAAGACAAACTTGAATACTAACCTTGAATAATAATAAAAACCCTAGCATCAATCACCTGGTCATATAAAAGATGAATTAATTATCTATTAGGGATTCGCTACTTGATAGATTTAAGAATTTTAATAAAATTAAAAAACGTAACAATTTTAAAAAGGAAGACTCGGCCGTCCTCCTTTATTATAATTTAGATCAAAATAATAATCCTACTTCCAAACCAAATCTAGTTTGATCTTTGTTATCATCTATAAAAGAATTTTCAGCATTTACGTAAGAGATCTCCAGCCTAAAAAGTAGAGGTCCTTGAATGTAAGACGGTGTTAGAGTTAATGTTAAACCTTTGTTTTTATCTCCAAGTCCTATAAGGTCTACTCCTTCTATATCTGGGTTATCTTGGACATATTCTATTCTGCCCGAAATCTTAAAGGGTTTAAAGAAATAAGAAAGATGTGCTGCACCACCAATTGCTGTTGCAGATGTACTATCTTTTGGAGATTCTACATATACAAGATCTGCACCAAAGGATAAATCACCAACTATGTAAGAAATTACAGAATTAAACTCTTTGGTGTTAATTATTGAACTACCGTCGGGTATATGTATGTTAAAAGATATTGACAAATTATCTATAAGTGTTAGACCAAGAGTAGCTTCAATAGCTGGTTTTAGAGTAGTAACAAGAGAATAAAATCCATCGTTTATTCCAATCTTAACGAAAAGCAGATCTGTAGTATAAACTAACCTTACACCACTATGTATTAAGGGTTGCATATTCCACACAAGTCCCCTCTGGATATGGTTATTAAGGTAAGTAAAAGCAGATTCATAGCCTATTAAGGTAGACAATTTACCAAACTGTAGAGAAAGACCTCTAATAGGTACTAACTCTACATAAGCTATAGGCAAAGTACTAAAAAGATCTGTATAAGTTGTAGTCTTTAGTATTCCAATACCTACAACAGGTAAATAATATGCACCACCTACCAGCGAAAAACCTATTGGTTCTGCATTCTTTGATATACTTACAAGAGAAGAAGCATCGTAGTATGTTATACCTCTATCATAAATAACATAAGCTGTTAATGCCACATCTATGTTGATATTACCTATTTTTTCGACATTCTCTAATTCAAAAGCTTGAGATGATAAGCTTATAAAACTGAACAAAATGATTAGTAGAAACGCTTTTTTCATAATAAACCTCCTTTAAAAAAACAGGGGAAAAGAACCTAAAGCGTAAAGCTTTAGGTCACATTGTAAGTACTTTCCCCATGCTGAGATTCATCAAGTCCTGTTATTTCATCATCATGTTTTACTCTAAGCCCTACAAATATCTTAATGATAAGAAGTATTAGTAGAGTAACTATAGCATCGTAAATTATTACAACACTAACAGCAAAAGGTTGAATAATTAACTGAATAGGATTTTCATAAATTAGCCCTCTACCTAATTCGTTTACTGATGGATCAGCAAAAACATCCGTTAGTATAGCACCAAGAATACCGGCAATACCGTGTATACCAAAAACATCAAGAGCATCATCATAACCTAACCTTCTTTTTACTATTGCAACCATAAAGTACGGGATAATACCTGCAATTAAACCTATTATTAAAGCACCTACTACATTGACAAAACCTGCAGCAGGTGTTATAGCAACAAGTCCAGCCACCGCACCAGAAGCAAGGCCTAGGACAGTAGGCTTTTTAGTGTAAACCCATTCAGTAAACATCCAAGATAAAGCTGCAACAGCCGATGCAGTATTTGTATTTAGAAAAGCGGCAGATGCAAGCGAGTCTGAAGCTACAACAGAACCAGCATTAAAGCCAAACCATCCAAACCACAATAACCCCGTACCTATGACAACCATAGGAAGGTTGCTGGGAATAAGCATCGCCTCCTATAGATTACTACCTTTTATTTCCATGATTTAATCAATATCACTATAAGAAATTTACCAAAAAACCAACAATACTTTTGCTTATTTTTTAGATAAAAATCTTTAACTTATGCTTAAAATTAAGACAATTAAAATCGATTTAGCTTTTGGTTATTGCAAATTCTAAAATTAAAAGCTAGAATGTTATTAAATATTTTTCAGAATTACCACTCTAACTTTAGAAAGTTAATTAATTTCCTTGTAGGAAAGACTTATAGAATAATAGTGATATCTTATTTTAATTAGGAGCTTCAATATACTTTTTTCTTAGAAAGCAAAACTTTCTCAGTATCAACTGCAATAGCAAGTTCCTCGTTGGTAGGCATAACAACAACTTTTATTTTAGAAGATGGTTTAGAAATAATACCCTCAATTCCTCTTATTGTCTTTTCATTAGCTTCGTCATCTATTTGAATACCAATATCCTCGAGCCCTTCTAAAGATTTTTTTCTAACAAGTGGAGAATTTTCACCAACCCCTGCAGTAAAAACAATAGCATCAACCTTACCAAGTTCAAAAAAATAAGCACCAATGTATTTTCTTATTCTATTACAATACATTTCCATAGCCAAAATTGCTTTTTCATTTCCTCTGAAATACTCATCTTCAATAATTCTCATATCATTTGAAATACCAGTTATACCCAAAACTCCGCTTTCTTTGTTCAGTATTCTATCCATTTCAGAAGTTGAAATCCCTTCTTTATCCATTATATAAAGAGGTACACTAGGATCAATATCACCTGTTCTAGTACCCATTATAAGACCTTCAAGAGGAGTAAAACCCATAGAAGTATCATAAGATTTACCTTCTCTAACAGCAGTTATACTAGCTCCATTACCTAAATGGCAAGTTATCATATTAGAAGAGTTTATATCCAAACCAAGAAATTCAGCAGTTTTATAAGCAACATATCTATGAGAAGTACCATGAAAACCATACTTTCTGATTCTATAAATATCGTAGTACTTATAAGGAAGAGCATAAAGGTAGTTATGCTGAGGTATAGTTTGATGAAAAGCAGTATCAAAAACAGCCACTTGAGGTAAATTAGGCAGAACTTCCCTACAAGCAAGAATACCCGCAAGAGCAGGTGGATTGTGTAAAGGTGCGATTTTTGAAAACTCCCTTATATACTCTATAACCTCATTATCAATTAAAACGCTCTCAAAAAATTTGTATCCCCCGTGAACAACTCTATGCCCAATAGCATCAATCTCAAAGTTGTTGTCTTTTACTACCCTTACTACTATGGCAATAGCATCCTTATGATCTCTAGCAATTACATCTTCTTTAACTTTATTTCCATTTAGAGTATAACTATGCGTTGCACCGATATTACCTACTCTATCAACTAAACCCTTTACTATCACACTATTACCAGAAGTATCGATAAGTTGATATTTTACAGATGAGCTACCTGAATTTACTACAAGTACATTCATACATAGATTTTAATAAAGTTTACCATCCTTTTTCAATAATCACTTCCAACCATTCTCTAACTTCACCAAACATAAAACTCTCACCATGCCCAGGGAAACAAACAACATCATCAGGTAATATATCTTTCAATCTTTTCAAAGATTCCAATAAATCATTTTGATCACCACCAGGTAAATCTGTTCTTCCATATGAGAATTTAAAAAGTGTATCTCCTGTAAAAGCAACCTTACTCTTAGGAAAATAAAAGCAACTAGAACCAGGAGTATGTCCCGGTGTATGAATACACAAAAATTCTTCATCACCTAGTGATAATTTACTACCATCCTGAAAAATAATATTAGGTTCAATAGATCTAAAATCAATACCCAAGATATAGGAAGATAAATTTCTAATAGGATCAATAATCATATCAGCATCAAGTTTATTTATTCCTAACTTGGCGGAAGTTTCTTTAATGACTAAATTGTTACCTAAAATATGATCAAAATGCCCGTGAGTATTTATAACATATTCTAGATTTAAATCTTTACTTCTTAACTTTTTTAGTATTAAATCTGATTCGTAGCCTGGATCAAAAATTATTCCCCCGTAATCATTCCATACAATATAAGAATTTGTAAAAAACTCACCTAAAACCAATACTTCTACTTCCATATAAATTATTTTAAAAGTTAACTAAAAGTACTTGAAAAACTATTTTTAATTCTTCTCATCTAAAGTGAATAGTTTTAGCATCCTATTGGTACAATATTATCAATCCTAAATCACGAATTAGAACGATTATACTTTTCAAAAGTTTTTAATATTTATCTACTTAATATCAGATCCCAGCGATAAAAAACAACTCTATTATCAGGTAAGTCTACAAAAGAAGCAAAGAGATCTCCAGATTTTGTAACTTTAAATCCTCGAATAAGATTTGGGTATTCAAAGTTCAGATAAAGTTCTCGAGAAATTTTAAAACTTGATTGAAAAGGATCAAAAAATATAACAACAGGAAATTTGTTCTTATAAGAAGCAGCAGCAACCATATTGTTTTTCAAAACAGAGAGCAACTGAAAATTTTCTGAAGAAGTAATAACATCAAATTTTCTTTCAACTTGTTTTGAACCTATATCAAACAAAACAATAGTACTTTTAGGAGAATCCATGGAGTCAAATTTGACCAAAATTTTCTGAACCTTAGCTACAATGGAAGAAGTAATATAAAAATTAGTAAGACTCAAAGATAAGGGATCTATTATAAATGATTGGATAAAAATAAAAGATGATGAAAACAAGTCTACTTTTAACTTATTATCAACTTGTTGAAAAACATAAAAATTTCCTAAATCATCAAAATCAACATTTATAATGTTGGTGTAAACATCTTTAGAGATTTCAATATCATTTGATTTATCCAAAGAGCTATATCCAATAGAATAAAGAGTAAAATCATCATTTAAATCTTTTATAAATATAAAAAGGATATTTCCGTTATTGTTTACAACGAAATCATATAAATAGTTTGTTGAATAATACTTTTTCAACAGAGAAGATTCGGATCTACTTAATTTGATCATTCTTAACTCATTAGATAAAGCATTAGCACATAGAATTGAGGACTGATACGGTGAAAAAATTACATAGAAATAATCATCGAAGAAATTTTTTATCGAAGGATCTAAATTAGAATTAAGAACATCTCGGAATGAGTAAAATATGTAATTTGAATTTTGGTCAGAAACTTGTATAACAAACTGATTTTCATTAGATCCTATTCTAAGCTCGGAGTAATAAGATCCCTTAACTCCTTGATAACAAGAGGATAAAAAGATTAAGAAAGAAAATAGAAGTAGAATAGAAAAGAAAAACTTATTCATTACTTCCTCCAATTAAACTAGGCAAAAGGCAAAAACATAATAAAAAAAGCCTGGCGAGTACCTACTTTCCCACCTCGTTGCCAAGGCAGTATCATCGGCGGTACGGGGCTTAACTTCCGGGTTCGGAATGGAAACCGGGTGTTTCCCCCGCCCTATGCTCACCAGGCAAAAAAACATCCATCTGACGATGGATGATGTTTATTAATTTATATTGATGGTCTCATAGCGAAGGAAGCTATGCCAAACGGGCTATTAGTAGTGCTCGGCTCAACGCATTTCTGCGCTTACACCTGCACCCTATCAACCTGGTAATCTACCAGGGCCCTTCAGGGGTACCTTATCTTGGGGCGCGCTTCCCGCTTAGATGCCTTCAGCGGTTATCGCTTAGGAACATGGCTACCCAGCGCTGCTTCTGGTGAAACAGCTGGTACACCAGAGGTTCCTTCACTCCGGTCCTCTCGTACTAGGAGCAACCCCCCTCAAGTACCCAGACGCCTGCGACAGATTGGGACCGAACTGTCTCACGACGTTCTGAACCCAGCTCACGTACCCTTTTAATGGGCGAACAGACCAACCCTTGGGACCTTCTACAGCCCCAGGATAGGATGAGCCGACATCGAGGTGCCAAACAGGGCCGTCGATATGAACTCTTGGGCCCTATCAGCCTGTTATCCCCGGGGTACCTTTTATCCGCTGAGCGATGGCCCTTCCACTCAGAGCCACCGGATCACTAAGCCCTGCTTTCGCATCTGCTCGACCTGTCGGTCTCGCAGTTAAGCCTCCTTATGCCTTTGCACTCAACAGCTGGTTTCCGTCCAGCTTGAGGAGACCTTTGGGCACCTCCGTTACACTTTAGGAGGCGACCGCCCCAGTCAAACTGTCAACCTGGCACTGTCCTCCCTTCTCCACAAAGGGAGTTAGAATCTCAATATACCAAGGGTGGTATCTCACCGACGGCTCCATCTCGCCCGAAAGCGAGACTTCACAGCCTCCCACCTATCCTGCGCATGGTACACCGAGATTCAATACCAAGATACAGTAAAGGTCCACGGGGTCTTTCCGTCCCGTCGCAGGTAGCCAGCGTCTTCACTGGCCTCGCAAATTCGCCGAGCCCCCCACCGAGACAGTGCTCAGCTCGTTACGCCATTCATGCGGGTCGGAACTTACCCGACAAGGAATTTCGCTACCTTAGGACCGTTATAGTTACGGCCGTCGTTCACCGGGGCTTAAGTTTGGAGCTTCGCGGTTACCCGCTAACTCCTCCCCTTAACCTTCCGGCACTGGACAGGCGTCAGCCCCTATACATCCTCTTACGAGTTTGCAGAGACCTGTGTTTTTGTTAAACAGTCGGCTGAGCCATTTCACTGCGACCTCTTCCGCATATTCCAACGGAACATACGGAAGGAGGCACCCCTTCTCCCGAAGTTACGGGGCCAACTTGCCGAGTTCCTTGGTGAGGGCTCACTCGATCGCCTATGGGTATTTCCCTAGCCCACCTGTGTCGGTTTGCGGTACGGTTAGCCACTATATACCGCTTAGAGGTTATTTCTAGGCAGCATAGGCTCAGAGGACTTGGGCACTCCGAAGAGTGCCTCGTACTCAGGATTCGGCCTTAAAGTAGCAAGGATTTACCTCACTACAAACTTCCTCCCTTGAACGCCCATACCATTAGGACGCTCCTCTTGCCAATCTGCGTCACCCCATCGCTTAAGATATAGTAGCTAGTGCAGGAATATTAACCTACTTCCCATCACCTACGCCTTTCGGCCTCGGCTTAGGGTACCGACTAACCCCAGGACGATCATCGTTGCCTGGGAACCCTTGGGCATCCGGCGGAGAGGATTTTCACCTCTCTTAGTGCTACTCAGGCTGGCATTCTCACTTCTGTAACCTCCACCAAACCTTTCGGTTTGACTTCATCGGTTACAGAACGCTCCCCTACCGCTCCAAGGTAATACCTTGGAACCTATGGCTTCGGCAAAGTGCTTAAGCCTCCTCACATCTTAGGCGCAGAATCTCTCGACCAGTGAGCTATTACGCACTCTTTAAATGATGGCTGCTTCTAAGCCAACATCCTGGCTGTCTTAGAGATCCCACATCCTTTAACACTTAGCACTTTTTAGAGGCCTTAGCCGATAGTCTGGGTTCTTGCCCTCTCGTCCATAGAGCTTACCCCTACAGACTGAGTCCCCAGATTACACATAGGGCATTCGGAGTTTGGTTAGGCTTGGGAGCTTTTGGCCCCCTTACCTATCCAGTGCTCTACCTCCCTATGCTACTTCTGGAGCCCATACCTAGATATGTTTCGGGGAGAACCAGCTATCACCGGCCTTGTTTAGCCTTTCACTCCTAACCACAGCTCATCCGAGGATTTTGCAACATCCAACGGTTCGGGCCTCCCCCAGGATTTCTCCCAGGTTCACCCTGGCCATGGTTAGCTCGACCGGCTTCGGGTTTACTGCCTATTACTAACGCCCTTTTCGGACTCGCTTTCGCTACGGATCCCCTCCAAAGGAGGTTATCCTCGCAATAGACAGTAACTCGCCAGCTCATTCTTCAATAGGCACGCCATCAGGGATTACTCCCCTCTGACGGATTGTAGGTAGGAAGTTTCAGGTTCTATTTCACTCCCCTCTCCGGGGTTCTTTTCACCTTTCCCTCACGGTACTAGTTCACTATCGGTCACCAGCGAGTATTTAGCCTTGGAGGGTGGTCCCCCCAGATTCTCGCAGACCTCCACGTAGTCCGCGATACTCGGGAACAAAATCCAGGAAGACTACCACCTTTCGCCTACAGGGCTATCACCTTCTATGGCCTACCTTCCCAGGTAGTTCGGCTAGATGATAGTTTTGTGACTTCCTGAGAGAACTAGGGCTCTCTCCGATTTTGTCCCACAACCCCAACCTAGCAATGCCCCTAGGCTTATACACTAGGTTGGTTTAGGCTACTCCCCTTTCGCTCACCACTACTCAGGGAATCTCATTTGATTTCTTTTCCTCCGGGTACTAAGATGTTTCACTTCCCCGGGTCTCGCCTCGCACGAAAGTGCGATACACTACCTTGTTAGGTAGTGTGGGTTTCCCCATTCGGGCATCCTGGGATCAAAGGTTGTTTGCACCTCCCCCAGGCTTATCGCAGCTTACCACGCCCTTCATCGCCTGCTGGTGCCAAGGCATCCACTTCCTACCTCTAAATTGCATAGCTACCTTCGCTATGAAAACCATATTATGTCTAGAGCAAATTAAGCCTTATAGCTCAAGTGGAGGTGAGGGGAATTGAACCCCTGACCTTCTCGGTGCAAGCGAGACGCTCTCCCTCTGAGCTACACCCCCACATTAAATAATTAATGTGGGCCCAAGTGGATTCGAACCACTGACCTCACCCTTATCAGGGGTGCGCTCTAACCACCTGAGCTATAGGCCCAAAAAGAAACCTAAAATAAAGACTTAGGAAGATATTTATCTGCCGGACGGGCAAAAGATCACCTTAAGGAGGTGATCCAGCCGCACGTTCCCGTACGGCTACCTTGTTACGACTTCACCCTCCTCACCAGTTCAACCTTAAACACCGTTAGGTGTCTTCAGGCTGAACCGACTCGGATGGTGTGACGGGCGGTGTGTGCAAGGCCCGAGAACGTATTCACCGCGGCATAGCTGATCCGCGATTACTAGCGATTCCGGCTTCATGCAGTCGAGTTGCAGACTGCAATCTGCACTGGGGGTGGTTTTAGGGATTAGCTCCTCCTCGCGGAGTGGCAACCCATTGTACCACCCATTGTAGCATGTGTGTAGCCCAGGGCATAAAGGCCATACTGACTTGACGTCATCCCCTCCTTCCTCCAGCTTATCGCTGGCAGTCTCCTTAGAGTGCCCGGCCGAACCGATGGCAACTAAGGATAGGGGTTGCGCTCGTTTAGGGACTTAACCCTACACCTCACGGCACGAGCTGACGACAGCCATGCAGCACCTGTGTACCGGCCTCCGAAGAGGCGCCTACCATTTCTGATAGGCTTCCGGTACATGTCAAGCCCTGGTAAGGTTCTTCGGTTAGCATCGAATTAAACCACATGCTCCACCGCTTGTGCGGGCCCCCGCCAATTCCTTTGAGTTTTAACCTTGCGGCCGTAATCCCCAGGTGGCGAACTTAACGCGTTAGCTACGGCACCGAGCCGAGAAAACTCAGCCCGATACCAAGTCCGCATCGTTTACGGCTGGGACTACCAGGGTATCTAATCCTGTTTGCTCCCCCAGCTTTCACACCTGAGCGTCGAGACCAGGATAGGAGACTGCCTTCGCCTTCGGCGTTCTACCCGATATCTACAGATTTTACCCTTACACCGGGCATTCCATCTCCCTCCCCTGGCTCCTAGCTATGCAGTATCAAGTGCCTTTCCGAGGTTAAGCCTCGGGCTTTAACACTTGACTTACATAGCCGCCTGCGTGTCCTTTACACCCAGTGATTCCGAGTAACGCTCGCCCCTCACGTCTCACCGCGGCTGCTGGCACGTGATTAGCCGGGGCTTATTCGTGAGGTACCGTCATCATCTTCCCTCACAAAAGAGGTTTACACCCCGTAGGGCTTCATCCCTCACGCGGCGTCGCTGGGTCAGGGTTTCCCCCATTGCCCAAGATCCTTGGCTGCTGCCTCCCGTAGGAGTCGGGCCCGTGTCTCAGTGCCCGTGTGGCCGGCCATCCTCTCAGACCGGCTACCCGTCATAGCCTTGGTAGGCCATTACCCTACCAACTAGCTGATAGGCCTTGGACCGACCCCCTAGCGACCAAAAGGCCTTTAATCCTTAATCTTTCGATTAAGGATGTTATGTGGGATTACCTTCGGTTTCCCAAAGCTATCCCACACTAGGGGATACGTTATCCAAGTATTACTCACCCGTTCGCCGCTATCCTAGAAGAAACCCCCTAGGACCGCTCGACTTGCATGCCTAAGACACGCCGCCAGCGTTCACTCTGGGCCAGGATCAAACCCTCCATTATAGAGAGTTTATAACTCAAAAATAATTTCTGCACACAAGACCCGCCGGCAGATACATATCTTCCTATGTTATAGAGCAACAAAACACCAACAAATTACGTTGGTAACTACTATTATAAAAAAACAATTACATAGTTGCAAATTAATTTCACTTCTTCAAGAAGAAGTGAAAACCTTCAATATAAAATAGAGCAAAAACCCTTAACTTTCAAAAGGCGAATATAATTATATACAAAATTTTTCCAATTGTCAAATTCAATAAAAATATCTAAATTCCCAAATCTAAAATTTTTAATCTAAATAATAATTTTCACATACCTTCACTAGAAGGTAGAAATTTATTATCTTAATTGAACTAGAAATTTCTTAAGAAAATTCTTCTTGTTTCCCACCCCTCTTTTGATACCTCCCTTTAGTCATCTAAATTAGCCTACATTTCTTTAAGAAAGTTATTTGCTATTCCTGATAGAAGTTAAGAATTTTAGAAACTTCTTTTTGTTTCTCACCCAACCCGCCCTTAAGCATTTGCAGGAGAGCTAACGCCCTCCTACCTAGTAATACCTCCCCTAAGTTCTACAATTAGAGATGTTAAAAAGTTTAGGGAAATAATAGGAGGAAGGAATTTTTAAGGAATTCCTTTTGCTTTTCGCCTGCTCTTAAGCGTCTACCGGAGGCTTCGCCTCCTATTAGTACCTCCTATTAGAGAGTTAAAAAGTAAAATTTTTAGTTCTCCTAATAGAATTTAGGATTTTTAAGAAACCTCTCTTTGTTTACCACCCACCCTATAGTGCCAAGATCTCCCTTTATCTACTGGACATAGAAGATTCTTTATTCCCAAATTCCTAATTCCAAACCACTAATTCCAATAAAGTTAATATCTTCCTATTAGCACATTCTTTCAGCAACAACTTCAAAGTTTTAAATCCTATTAGGAAATCTACCTATTACCAAATTCTTAATTCCAAGCCTCAAATTGCGATAGATTTAATATTAATAAACTTCTTGAAAAAGAAAATATGTTAGTTAGAAAATAAAAAATGGAGGCACAAATGAAAAAAATTATACCATTATTAATTACTTTACTAGTAATCAGTATATCTTGTAGCAAAAGTTCTCTAAGAGATGAGAATACGATAATCTTAACCCTTCCACAAGAACCTCAAACCTTGAACCCTGTTTCATCTTTGGACTTATACTCATCAACAGTAATAAGTTTTATTTACGATTCTTTATTTGAAATTGATAAAAACCTAAATTTCATTCCCAAAATAGTAGAATCATTTTCAGTTTCACCAGATTCAAAAACATTTATCTTCAAATTAAAAAAGAATGCAAAATGGCAAGATGGAACACCAATAACCTCAGATGATATTATCTTCACTTTTTCAATGATAACAAATCCTATATCAAAAGCGTTTAACAAAGTAGCACAGTATAAAGATGTAAAAGAAGTAAGCAAAATAGATGATTATACATTTAAAGTTGAGTATAAAACACCTTATGCACCTGCACTAGAAAGTTGGGCTATGACACCAATACCAAAACACATCTTCGAAAAAGAGGATTTTCAAAACTCAAAATACAATACCTACCCAATAGGTAGCGGACCTTATTTTGTAAAAAAATTCATGCCAGGGCAATACATAATCCTTGAAAAAGTAACAAACTACTGGGACAAGGGAAAAGAACCAAAGATAAGTAAAATAGTATTCAAGATAATAAAGGATCCTACTGTTGAGTTTAATGCATTAAAAGTAGGAGAAACAGATTTAGCAGGAATAAGACCTATTGATTGGGTCTCAAAAACAGAAGAAGAATGGTTTAAGTCCAGGTTTAACAAATTCAAATACTATACTTTAAACATATCCCAAATAGCTTTAAACCTAAAAGACGAAATACTTTCAGATAAACAAGTAAGAAAAGCATTGGCACATTCAATAAACAAAGAAGAAATAAGGGAAAATATATACTATAATTTAGCAGAACCACTTTCGGGTCCATTCCCACCAAACAGTTGGGCTTTTAATCCAAACGTAAAAGATTACGAATATTCGTTAGAAAAAGCAAAAGAATATCTTGAAAAAAGCGGTTGGAAAGATATTGATAATGACGGTATTAGGGAGAAAAAACTTAAAATAACCAATGCCAAAGGAGAAGAAATTAAAGTTAACAAAAAACTAACACTTGAACTAATAATACCACAAGGTAGTGAAACAGGAATAAAAATTTCAGAAATACTAAAGGAAGACCTAAAGAAAGTTGGTATAGATCTGAATATAAGAGTATTAGAGTGGTCTCTTGTTACAAAAAGTATTGACAGTAAATCTTTCCAAATGGTTATGTTTGGATGGTCATTATCTATTGATCCCGATCCCTACGATATATGGCATTCATCTCAGATAAGATCAGGACTAAATTATGTAAGCTATTCAAATTCTCAAGTAGATAAACTTTGCGAAGAAGGAAGAAAAATATTCGATAGAGAAAAAAGAAAAAAAATCTATGAACAAATACATAAAATTATAAATGACGACTTACCTTATTTATTCCTATTTTCAAGAGCATCACTTGTTGGAGCAAGTAAAAGAATAGAAGGTATAGATCCTTCTACCGCAGGAATCTACTGGAACTTCAACAGTTGGACACTAAAAAAGCCTTAAATTTGTAGTTAAATTAATAAATTATCTATAATCAGATTTATGAACATAGGAATAATAGGATCAGGGAGTTGGGGACTTGCTTTATCTATAGTTTTTTCTGAAAAAAACAATGTAAAACTTTGGATAAGAAGAGAAGAAACATTAAATTACTTAAAAGAACATAGAGAAAGCCCTGATTACCTAAAAGGCATAAAACTACCAAAAAACATAATTTTTACTTCCTACTTCGAAGAACTAAAAGATAGAGATGTAATATTTGTTGTAGTACCTTCTAAATACTTTAGAGAAACAATAAGAAACTTCAAAAAATATATAGAAGAGAAAGTTATAATAAGTTGTACAAAAGGTATAGAAACTGATACTCTTTATTTTCCTACTGACATAATCAAAGAGGAAATCAATCCAAAATACTTAGGGGTACTTTCGGGTCCAAGTCATGCTGAAGAGGTAGCCAGAAAATTACCTTGCGCTGTAACACTATCAACAAACAGTACCAAAATAACCAAACAAATTCAAAAAGAAATAAGTACCAATTTTTTTAGAGTCTACGAATGGCATGATACAAGAGGAATAGAAATCTCAGGAGCATACAAAAATGTTATAGCAATATCAGCAGGTATAATTGATGGTCTAAATCTAGGTAATAATGCTAAAGCGTCCCTTATCACAAGAGGATTACACGAAATAGTAAAATTGGGCAAAAAAATTGGAGGTAAAACAGAAACTTTCTATGGACTCTCAGGCGTTGGAGATTTAATTGTAACTTGCACTAGTAATTACAGCAGAAATAGGAACTTAGGAGAAATGATAGCAAGAGGATATAAAGCAGAAGAAGTTATGAAAAATTCAAAAATGGTTGCTGAAGGATATTATAACGCAATATCTGTAAAGAAATTATCTGAGAAATACAGAGTAGAACTACCTATAGCAAACGAAGTATACGAAATAATCTACAATTCTAAAAATCCTATAGAATCCCTAAAAGATCTAATGAAAAGAGAATTAAAACAAGAATTTTATTTCTAATTATGAAAACGGCATCAGTAAAAGTAAACATAGATAAACTTGAACATATCTTTAAAGAACTTATTAAAAAATTTAATTATCAGGAACTAGAACCTAAAAATGTTTATGAATACAAAAGGCTTAGAAACGAAAATTCAACTTTAGTAATATACAGAAGCGGTAAAATAGTTTTAAGGGGCGAAAATATAGAAGAAATTGAAGATTTTTTATTAACATTTTCTAATTTAAAAAATTATGAGGACTATAGTACTCTAATAGGTATAGATGAGACTGGGAAAGGTGAACTTTTCGGTCCTATAGTAATATGTGGTGTAAGAATAACAAAAAACCAAAAAAACATAGAGAAAGCAATATCTACAATGGATACAAAATCAAATAGATATTCTATAGAAAGATATAAAAACTTATTTGATAAACTCATTGAGCTTGGAGTTATATTTGAAATTGAAGAAATACAACCAATAGAAACATTACCTAGGACTTTAAACAGATTGATGTTTGATAAATGCATAAACATACTTGACAAATTAACCTCCAATTATTCCGATAACGGTAGAATAGTGATTGATAATTTTGGTATAAACCAAAAAGAAATAGAATTTATTAGTGAAAGGTACAAAAACTATGAAGTAATAATAGAATCTAAAAGTGATGAAAATTACCTAGAGTGTAAAACAGCCTCTCTACTATCAAGATACCATAGAGAAAAGATCATGGAAGATATAAATAAAAGATATTCTGTAGATGGGATAGAACCAGGAAGTGGCAATATAGGCAATCTTCAAACAAAAAAGTGGCTAAAAAAGTGGATAGAACTAGAAGGCACAATACCATATTTCGTAAAAAGATGGGACAAAGTTATAAAAAAATTATTAGAGGAATAGTATGATTAAGTTAATAGCAAATTCCACCTGTCTATGGTGTGGTAGTGAACTAAAATATAGCGAACTAAAGCATTGTATCTGCTCAGATTGTATCAGCAAAATAGAATACATAGATATAAATAACTCTTGTTTTAAGTGCGGATTACCTAACAGTAAAAATTACTGTAGGTTTTGCCAAAATCAGGAAATAAAAGTAGAAAGGAATATTTCACTACTTAGGTACGAAGGAATAACAAAAGATATAATTCATTCAATAAAGTTTCATAATGACAAAAACAAAATAGATATACTTAAGCTTATTCTAGATAAGATAAATATCAATGATCTTTTTAGCGAAAAAATAGATATAATAATCCCTGTACCGGTTTCCTTAATCTCTTTTTTGAAGAGAGGTTTCAATTTGGTTGATGAACTATTTAAAGAATTTGCAATAAAAAATAAAATACCTTATATAAAAGTTTTAGGTAAAAGAATAACTTCAAAAGAACAAAAAAAGCTTTCCAAAGAGGAAAGAATACAACTAGTTAAGAAAAAGTTTTATATAAAGAAAAATATAGATCTCAGTAACAAAAATATCTTAATAGTAGATGATGTATTTACAACGGGTAGCACTATAAATGCTTGCTATGAGCTAGTAAAAAAACTAGGAGCAAATAAGATTTTTAGTTTAACGCTGTGCAGAGCGATTGAAAACATTTAATATGCACCTTTAGCTTTGATTATAGCAGGTATGGTTTTTATTATTATGACTATATCAAGCCAAAATGACCAATTTTCAACATACCAGATGTCTGTTCTAACTCTAGAATCGTAATCAGATTCATTTCTACCAGAAATTTGCCACAAGCCGGTAATTCCAGGTTTAACAGAATAATAATAAAATTTACCTTCCTCCCTATAGTACTTCTCTATCTCTTCTTTTGTAACTGCCCTAGGTCCTACAACGCTCATATCACCTATTAAAACATTTATAAACTGAGGTAATTCATCTAAACTAAATTTCCTTATTATTCTTCCTATCTTTGTAATTCTAGGATCATCCTTAAGTTTTCTATACTTTTCCCATTCTTCTCTTTTTTGAGCATCAGTTGCTAAAATTACCTTTAATCTCTCGTCAGCATCAGAATACATACTTCTAAGTTTTAAGCAATGAAATTCGACTCCATTCTCTTTAACCCTACGTGACTTATATATAGGCCATCCAGGAGATTCAATAACTATAACGAGAGATAAAATACCAATAACAGGAAGTACAAAAACCAAAATAGCCAAACTAAATAATATATCAAAAAACCTCTTTGTTAATCTATTTATAGGAACCAAAAGATTATTTTTAACAGAAATAAACGGCAAAGTCTGATCAATAATGAATATCATCTCACTATTCAAAAATGGAAGCCTCGATATACTAGGTACTATTAAAGTTTTTCTAACAACAGAGTGGATACTCGATATTAATCTCACATAAAAATCTTCAGGAGCATCATCAAGAGATATCAAGGCAATATCAATATAAGAATTACTTAACTTATTCTTTATTCTATTTATAGTATCAAACGAAAAATCCTTCACAAGTATAATCTGCCTAACTCTTATAAGTAGAGATTTATTTTTTCTAGTAGCTTCATACAAAAGTTTCTTTGAATTAAATGAATTAGTGATTATAGCAGCCCTATATGTTAAGAAAAAACTATTGTAGATTAAATATTTTGTAAGTCCTCTAAGGGTAATATTCACAGGTACATAAAATAAAGAAGTTACAATAACCAAAAACCTAGCATCAAAATCGTACCATTTACCGATATAGAATATTGACATTACTATAATAAAACTAAATAAAGAGACATTTACAATTTTTCTAGACTCTTCCCAAAAAGAAATATTACTAGTATAAAGCCGACTTAGAAGAGAAATAGAAAGAAAAACAACCCAAATCCAAGAAGGGTAAAATGGACCAACAATAGGAGGTAAATTATCAGGTAAAATATAACCAGGAGCATCAACAAATATTTTTCTAAAAATCAAACCAAGATAATTGGAAAGATAAATAGAAATAAAATCAACGAAAAGAAATATTACGAACCTTAAAATAGCTCTAACTTGATACACATAGAAATTTTAAATGAAAATTTTATTTTCTAACAATTTATCTTCAAAATCCTTTTTTCCTGTATTCAGAATGGGGACCTATGTTAAGTTCTCTAAAACTTTCTTCAACAAGGCTTTCTCTACCTATCAAGCTTTTTTCTACTATCATACCCTCAACTTTAGCTCTTTCTTCAACGATAGATTCCCTAATTATTGAAAATTTTACAGAAGCTCCCTCGTGGATAGAAACATAAGGACCAATTACAGAATCCTCAATAAAAGCATTTGGATTTATGTAAACAGGTGGGATGATAACAGAATTCTTTATATTTATACCATGATGAATTTCATTATGAAACTTTTTGAGTAACTTAGAATTAGCGTCAATAAGTTTTTCCTTACTTCCACAATCATATACCTCATCAGCAGAAAAAATTCCTATCCTCTCTCCTCTCCTTATCATCTCCATCATCGCATCAGTTAGTTGATACTCACTCTTTGTTTTTATATCATTATCTACTACATATTTAATAGCCTCAATTAAGGGGCCTGCTTTCGAAAAATAATATATACCTGATATTGCTAAATTTGATACAACTTTTTGAGGTTTTTCAATCATCTCTTTAATGTACTCACCCTCTCTATCTAAAACTACAACTCCATATCTATGTGGATCTTCAACAGCCATAACTGATATTCTATGTTCACCGAAAGGTGTAGAATCTATGATTTTCTTTATATCACAAAAGAATATCAAATCACCCAATACGATCAAAAGCTTATCATCAAAATTAATATAATCTGAAACCAAACTAATAGCATGTCCTAGTCCTTTGGGCTCTTCCTGAACTAAAAATAATTTCTTAAAAGAAGGATAATATTTTTCAAGATATTCTTTAATCTGATCACCAAGGTGACCTATTACAAATATATATTCTTCAACCTCAAGTTGAGAAAGCATATCCATTATATAATCAATCACTTTCCTGTCAGCAACATTTATAAGAGCCTTAGGAATAAGTAAAGTATGCGGCCTTAACCTAGTACCTTTACCTGCCATAGGTATAACTACTTTCAAACCCATAAAACCACCTATTACAAGTAAATTATACCAAATTCCATAGTTAAATTAAAAATAAACTGGCTATTATTTAGCCTTAATAGATTACTATATAGACTAAACATCACTTATACAGATTTTACAATCATAAAAATTAATATAAAACTATTAAATGCTTATAATCTTTAAAAACGCTTTAGCATGAAAATCAAAAAGAAATTCAAAGATATTCTAAACAATAATCATACAAATAAAAAATAACATTAATTGCAATATTATTTAATAACTAATAAAAGTGAAAAGTAAAGCCCAAATCATTAAAACTTTTCAGGTGTTTTCAATAAAACATATCTTCATAAACGCTTTAGGTACTTTCTTATCTAGATTTTTAGGTCTTTTTAAAAATATAATTGTGAATTTTTACTTTGGTTTAGCAGATACATTCTGGGGAGCGTTTCAAATAGTAAATACCTTCAGAGTATTCGTAGGAGA
>JBMFQU010000001.1:65688-70024 GCA_049968435.1 Brevinematia bacterium
AATTTTTACTTTGGTTTAGCAGATACATTCTGGGGAGCGTTTCAAATAGTAAATACCTTCAGAGTATTCGTAGGAGAAGGAACTATAAACAATAGTTTCATACCCATCTATAAAAAAGTCAACGAAGAAAATAAATCTGAACTTAAATACTTTTCTCTAAAAGCATTTCTTGTAGTCTTTATCATATCTACAATTTTAGTAGCATTACTAAATATATTCTCTTACGAAATAACAAAAATCGTGTTACCAGGATTTAGTAAAGAAAAATTAATTGAAGCAAGTAATTCCCTAAATATAATGTCCTTTGCGGTAATTTTAATATCTTTACAATCTTTCTTAGCAGCACTACAAATATCAAAGTATGATTCTTTTATTTCATTTGCATTCGCTCCTGTGGTATATAATGTAATAACAATATTAACTATAGCTTTACTTAATAAATTGGGTTATTACATACTCTCCTGGTCTGTAATAACAGGTTCAATAGGTATGCTTTTATTTCAACTTATATTTTTATTAAGAGAAATCAAAGGTTTAACAAAAATAGAAATCAAAAAAGTTTTTAAATTTGATACTCACACAAAAAGCTTTATAGTAAGTTTCATATCGATTATAGGAATATCTCTGATAGTTCAACTAAACAGCATAGTATCAAGGTTTTTCGGTTCTTTCTTTGAAGGAGTAGTAGCAGCACTAACAAATGCATATATACTGATACAAACACCGCTAGGTATATTTTCAGTAGCAATCTCTGTAGTTGGCCTAAATACATTCTCAGAACACTTTTCTCAAAATAACATTGAAAAAGCAAAAGAAGCATCAAGTCAAAGTATAAAGTTATTAAACTTACTAGTAATACCCGTAGCAGTAACAATGATAGTCCTAAGTGAAGAATTGACTAAAATAATTTACAGAGATATCTCCGGTATCTTCTTAGGAAGTGAAGGGAAATACTCAAAAGAAGCCCTAAAGCTAACAACAGAACTATTCTTTATATATTCAATATCAACTTATTTTCTGGGCATAACTTCCTTAATCACAAGGATAAGTTATGCAAGAGGTGATGTAAAAACTCCAGTCATAAATTCATTATTAAACCTCCTAACAAACGTAATAGCAAATACCGTAATATTCTTTACATTAAAAAATTACCTTGGTATACCTATATCATTTTTAATAGCAACCTTAGTATCAACAGTTCATATTTTAATGTCTGAAATTAAATACATAGGCAATAAGAAGGAAATTATAGAAGAATTTTTTAAAATAATATCAACCTCATTAATCTCTGCAAGTATTATAAAACTCTTAGGAAAGGCTGTAAAATTACCTGATACATATATAATATCATTTATATGGAATTCAACTCTTATTTCACTATCAATTTTAACTCCTCTCTTTCTATCTAGTTTACTAAATATAAAAACAATACAACTTTTTAAAAAAGCAATTAAGAAAACATAAACCCTAAATACAACACTCTGAAAAAGAACTCTTTAACCTCTTAGTAAAAAAGGAAAATAACATTAATTTATTAAGAAATGATAAAATTAGAAAAAAGGGGGCAAAGCCCCCTAAAGATTACTGCTTTTTGTAGATAAGAACACCGTATTCAGGTATCTTAATATAAGCATTACCTCCTGAGTAAGAAACAGTACTTGTCAAGTAGCTATCAGCCCAAGCATCTCCATAAGCACCACTTGGATGAGCAAATATCAAATTCCATGTACCACTGCTTGGGAATGGTATACCATAACTAGTATAACTCTGCTTATTATAGTTAATTATGACATAAATATCGCCACTCCCTGTACCATATCCTCTTCTGAAACCTATTACTTTACCAGTATTGTTAACATGCAACACACCTATCTGATCAAACCTAATTGGGGCATTATTCTTTCTAATAAAGTTCAAATCTCTTACTGCTCTCATGGTATTAGTTGCTCTAACCTTAGATAAATTAGCCCAAGTTATAGGTTTAGTATCAGTGAACCACTTTTGGTTATCAGACCAATAACCTTCTAAAAATTCTTCTCCATAGAATAACATTGGTATTCCTTTTGCCATTACAGCAGTTGCTATAGCTGTTATCATTTGAGCTTGGGCATCATACTCACTGTTACCCCAGCTACCTCTATTAACTAGATCCGCAGATGGTCTCTGCTTACCATTTGCAGCTTCATCATGAGAAACATGATACTGAACTACAAACAATCCATATGGATTCTGATTATCAGATCCATTATCCAAACCACTACCCTGTATATAATTAGATATTGCATTGATATCTACTTCAGAAGGACCATTTATAAATAACTTCTTAAGCTCATGAGATAAATTCACATTCCACTGAGAATCAAAACCTGCACCACCAGAAGAAACCTTTCTAGTAACCCCAGCATCATTAGGCAAATGTTCCGCTATCAGTATAATATTAGAAGCTACACTTCTTAATTTACTCGTAACATTCTTTAAGAATTCCCAATCATTTATATACGCCGTTGCGTCAAACCTAAATCCATCAACTCTGAAATATTCTATAAAATACCTAGCACTGTCAACCAAAAACTTACTAACCATAGGATTAGAATAATTAAATCTTGGTCCCCATGGCGTAGAACCACTATACCAATACGTCTGAGGATTACTCCAATCAGCGGCAGGATCAAACTGTGCTATAGGATCATCACTAGACCCTTGATGATTAAATACCAAATCAAGTATAACTGCTAATCCTCTCTTGTGTGCTTCGTTTATAAATGTCTTCAAACTAACTATGTTAGTTAAAGCCGCAGTAGTACCACCTCCTGCATAAGAAGTTTCAGGAGCATAATGGAATACATAGTTATAACCCCAAGAAATATCTCCAGCAAACTCTTGTATTGGTAAAGGTTCTATAGCAGTGACACCAAGATTAGTCAAATAATTAAACCTATTTGTAGCGGTATTAAAGGTACCCCACCCATTATAATCGGATCCATTTGTATAAAATGTTCTTATGTGTATTTGATAGATGTTGTAATAATCATAGCTAGGTCTACTCCAAGTACTCCAAGTGAAAGATTGAGAAACTATTACAGAATTACCGGTAGAATTTTTCTGCTTCCTAGCTGCAGGATCTGGAACCCAAACCAAAGTACCATCATGCTTTTCTATTACAAATTTATACTCTTGACCTGGGCTCGTTTTATCAACTGAAACCCACCACACACTCCTATCTAAACTCAACTTCATTGGAATATTTGTTGCATTCCATGAATTAAAAGTACCAGCAACATATACCTTCCTAGCATTGGGCGCATAGATGCTAAAGTATGTGGTATAATTAGTACCTCCGTAATAGTACGAACCAAAGTAATTCGTAACACTAGAAGATGTGGGATTAGCATAAAGGGATGTTTCACTTGGTAACCACCAAGAATAAGCTTGCCACCAATTTACAGGTGAATGCACATAGATGTAAGCAACATTAGAAGCGGCATAATTGGACGGCAACTTAACTATTCTGCCATACCCACTTTTTATAGGTTCTTGCTTAGTCCAATTAGTATCACTCCTCAACTTCAAACCTATACTATTGGTAAGATTAGATATACCACTAATCTTAAACACATACCACTTACTATAGTTAGACAACTTCGTCACATAACCGGTATTTGTAGTCCCAGGAAACCAATAGTAAAGTTGAATGCTGGACCAACTAGCCAAATTACTGTTTGTGTATACATACACAAACAGATCAGCAGCTTTAGCACTCCCAAGGGCCACAAACAGCCCCACTACCAGCACTATCATCACCTTCAAAATACTTTTCATAAATTACCTCCTTTCAATCTTTTATGCAAAAATTATACCTAAAATAACAAATAACTCTCATATCTTTTTATGTATATAATCAATTTAAATTTAATACCAAAATATTTTGGTTAAAATAAATTGCACTATTTGCACAAATTTTTGCACATATATGTTCAAAAAAAATGTGCAAAAATGTGCAACTAAAGAATTTTAATATTTTTTATTTATTACCCGTCCTTCTAGATTAGAGAAGGCTTCGCCTTTTCTGTTTCCAACAAGTGAGTAATTTAAGAAAGTTTAATCTTCATAGTTCTTCATTTAGAAGATAAAAAAGATAAAGCATGCTTCATAATTGAGTTAAGAATTTTTTAAGAAACCTCTTTTTGCTTCCCCCCAACCCACCCTTTAGCTTCAACATGAGGACTTCGTCCTTCTAGTAATACCTTCCTTCAGTATCAACATTAAGGTTTTACTTTCCATTAGAAATATATTTATCTATCCTAATAGAAGTTAAAATTTTTCAGAAAGCTCTTTT
>JBMFQU010000001.1:70034-87009 GCA_049968435.1 Brevinematia bacterium
ACATTAAGGTTTTACTTTCCATTAGAAATATATTTATCTATCCTAATAGAAGTTAAAATTTTTCAGAAAGCTCTTTTTGTTCCCCACCCGCCCGCTCTTAAGCGTCTATAGGAGGCCACGTCTCCTAGTAATACCTCCCCTGAGTTCTACAGGAAGACTTCATCTTCCTATTAGCACCTCCTTTTAACTATTCCCGAATTCCGATAGATTTAAGAATTAAGTTTAATTAGTTAAGGATTAAACTTTTACTGATTACGAGGGAAAGTTTATATTTTCTAATAATGAAATCCTAAACCTACATGTTAGTAAATCTTCAACTTATTATATTCTTTATTGTACTAAACTTAAAAATGGGGAATTTATGTGTAAAAAATTTTTATTTACCTAGGATTTTTATAAGATTATCAAAAACTTCTTGTAAATTTTTAGCCTCAATTATAGGTTCCCTTTCTCTATAATCAACCTTTTTACCAGCAACTTCCTTACTCCAACCTTCAACAAAGCTACAAGCAATAATAGATTTATTAAACTGCCAGGCATAAGCAATTTCTGACAAAGTACCAGCACCTCCACCTATAGCTACAACAACATCAGCAGCAAGAACATTTATGTAGTTTCTAGCAAATCCTATACCAGTAGGAATAACAATCGAAGCATAAGGCGTTGCTAAATCCAATCTATCAAATGGTAGTATCGCAACAGAAATACCACGTTCTTCGAAAGCTCCTCTTGTAGCAGCATCCATAATACCATCTCTACCACCAGTTATTAAAACCCATCCATTCTTTGCAATAAACTTTCCAACTTCATAGGCAACCTTGTTTTTTTCTTCAAAATTTTCGCTATCACCTATTACTAATACTTGTTTCTTCCTATACATCTTACCTCAAATTAATAATCAAATCCATCAAATTATTTAGGTTATTAACATAACTATCAGGGTATTTATTGGAAATCTGAGATAGTAATTCCTTAGCTTTTTCAACATTACCACTTGTATAGTAAAGCTTTGAGGCACTAAACATAGCCATAGGAGCTAAGAAAGAATTATTATATTGATTAAAGATATACTCATAATTTTTAAGAGCAGAGTCGATTAATCCCATTTCTTCATATGTTTGGGCAACATCAAAAATTGCAATAACTCTTAAAAACTCAGAAGGAGCATTAGTTGCTTTCGAATAATAGCTAAGAGCAGTATCGTAAGATCTACCTTCATTGTTATAATAAATATCACCTAGAATTATATTAGCAATGGCAACAATATTGTAATTCTTACCTGTTGACGAAATTTCTTGAAGAGTAGAAACAAATTCTTCAAACCTTTTCTGTTTAGTAGCATCGTCAGATGAAGAATTTATGTAAGAAAAATAAGCAATATCAAACTTAGACTTTAATCCATTTTCCTTAGATCTTTCAATAGAGACATATATAAATATACCTATTAAAACTATAAATACAACACCAATTAAGACTACAACATACAAATAATTTTTCTTAATCCAATCCCATACATTATATATTGCTTCGTTAAAATCCATTAATACCCCCTATTTGTTTTTCTTGCCTCTAGAATCTGTTTTAGTTTTTTCTACATTTATATCAAACCCCTTTACTTTCAATAGATCTGCAAGTGTACCTTTTTTAACCTCTGTAGGTTCTTTAACCACAAACTCTTTCTTGGCTTCCTCTATCTGTTTCTTCTCAAGAGCCCTTATACTTAACTCTATAACCTTCTCAGAAGGCAAAACTTTGATCACCATAGCTGTAATACTATCGCCCACTTTGAATTTTTCTTTATGATCAACTCCCCTCTCTAAGGAAATTTGAGAAGACATTATAAATCCTTCAAGTTCTCCTCCTAAATCAATTACTAACCTATCATCCCTCACTTCCTTAACTACACCGGTAACGATACTACCTTTCGGATTCAATTCTTTAAATCTTTCCCAAGGATTCCCCTCCAATCTTTTTACACTAAGATGTAATAATCTATTCTTCTCATCAACTTTTATTATTAAAGCCTCAACCATTTGACCTTTAGAATAAAGTTTTCTTAAATTTACCTCATCTTCTTTCCAGCTAACCTCATTCTTTCTTAAAATACCTTCAACCCCCTCCATTATTCCTACAAAAACAAAGTTATCTGTAATTGTATTAACTCTTCCTCTTACAATCTGTCCTTTCTTATACTTTTGATTTATATCTTCCCAAGGATCAGGCGTAAGCTGTTTTATACCAATTCTTATAGTCCTATTATCTTTATTGAAATCAATAATTTTACCTTTAACAATATCTCCAACCCTAAACTCCTCCCTAAAAGATTTTGGCTTTCTACTCCAAGAAAGATCTGTATTCAAAACAATACCATTAACACCATCTTCTAATTCAACAATAGCAAATTTATCTTTCACTAAGATAACTTTACCTTGAACAATATCATCAATTTTATGAGAATTTACAAAATCTTCAAAAGGATCCTTTTCTATTTGTTTTTTACCAACTCTTAATGTATTTTTATCCCTATTTATTTCCAAAACCTTAACAAGAAGTTTATCTCCTAGATTAACTAATTCTGCTAAATTCTGCGTCTTCTTCCAAGAAAAATCATTAATAGACAGAAAAGCATTAACCCCTTCTACATCAAGTATCAAATATTTTTCAGCTATTTTCTTAACAACACCTTCAACTTCATCACCAACTTTAACTTTAGATAAGAATTCTTCTTTTTTCTTACTAACCTCTTCTTTAACTAGTTCCTTCCTTGATAAAACAAATTGACCTTCCCTTTTACCAATAATTTTAAACTCAAACTCCTTATTCAAGTAATCCTGAGGATCTATAGACTTTTTACCAAATTCTACATGAGAAGCGGGTAAAAATCCTTTCAATCCAGTACCTAAATCAACTAAAAATCCTTTGAAAATTTTTATACTACTACCTTGAGTACTATCAACCTCATAAAGGACTTTCACGATTTTACCTAAAGTAGGTAAACCATCCTTAAATTTCTGATTTAGATCTTTTATCTTTTCTCTTCTAGCAGCAAGTGCCCTAGATCCTATAATGCCATTGGGAGTATTACTAACCACAACAATACTAACCTTATCTCCAACTTTAGGTTGACTCTCAAACTCTAAAACTGGTACTGCCACCTCAGACTTAAACCCACAATCAACAAATACATCTTTTTCTCCAACTAAGACTACGACACCTTCAATAGGTTCTGCTACCTTAGACTTTGAAGTTTCAAAAGATTCTGCCATAATTCTCACCTTTTCAAAAATGTAAAAGAATTCTAAAACTAAAACTTGCCTTATGTCAAATATTTAAAAATTAATCTAATCAATAAGATAAATATCATTATATCATTCTGTAGTTACAAAAATTTAGTAATATATAATTTCAACCGTTAGTCAACAGGAAAGTTTTCTGATCACAAATTCATGACTTAGTTGATAATTTAGTTTTCTTAAACAAACTCATGTAATTTTGAGTTAATAAAAAGGTATTATTTATAATACTCCGATATGAAGAATATAATAGTATTAATACCCTTATTACTAAGCCCATTAGTACTTTTTGGAACTCCTACCGCAGATGTTGCAATAAGAGAGCTAAAAAAATCATACGATTCTATATCCTCATTCAGTGGTACAATATCAATTCAAGTAAATGATAAAAATTACAGAGGAACTATACTTTACAAAAAACCTAATAAACTAAAAATTCAATTTTCATCACCATCACAAATAGATATAATAAGCGACAGTAAATCTATGTGGATATTCTTGAAAGATAAAAATATTGCTATAAAACAACCCATTCTACCTAAGAAAGGAAACAATACAATATATGCCTCCGAACTCATAAATCCTTATGAAAAATATAACAAAGAATACATAATAGTATTAGAAAAATTTGATGAAAAGTTCTATCAGTTCAACATTAGGCCAAAACCAGATGTATTTACAACATTTTCAAACGCAAAACTCAAAGCAATTAAAAATGGATTAATAACATCAATATCAGGTACAACAGTAAGTAAAGATAATGTATCAATAAACATAAATTACTCAGTGATAAATCAAGAAATAGATGATAGAGAATTTAGTTTTTCACCACCTGCTGATGCTCAAGTATTAGTAGATATCTTTCAAGAATAGTTATGTCGTTAGATTTTTCACCCGTAGTATCAGGAATAAAATTTAAAAATCCAGTACTATTAGCATCAGGTACTGCCTCATTCGGGTTTGAACTTTCAGAACTCTATGATCTTTCAATACTAGGTGGTATCGTTTTAAAAACAATTACTTTAGAAGAAAGAAAAGGAAACGAACCACCAAGAATAGTTGAAAGTTATGGAGGAATGCTAAACTCAATAGGGCTTGCAAATCCTGGGCTAAGAAAATTTAAAGAAAAAATACTTCCTGAAGTAATAAATAAAATAAAAACAAATATAATTATAAGTGTCGCAGGTAAAAATGTAGGAGAATTTAGAGAAATAGTTGAAGAAGTATCAAAGATTGACGGAATTTCTATAATAGAACTCAATCTATCTTGCCCCAATATTGAAAAAGGAGGAAAAACGTTTGATAGTGATGAAGAAAATGTTAAAGAAGTGGTAAAAGAAGTAAAAAAGGTAAGTAGGAAACCATTTTGGGTAAAGCTAAGTCCAAATACTCCAAGCATCACAAAGAACGCAATAATATCTGAACAGGAAGGTGCTGATGGAATATCAGCAATAAATACAATATTAGGAATGAAAATTGATCCTAAAACTGGCAAACCAGTCTTTAAAAATATATTTGCAGGATATTCCGGTCCTGCTATAAAGCCAATTGCTTTAAGGTATGTTTACGAAATATGCCAAAATGTAAAAATACCAGTAATAGGTATAGGAGGCATAGCCTCCTATGAAGATATGCTAGAGTTTTTATGGGCAGGAGCAAAATTAGTACAAATAGGTACATATAACTTCATAGATCCTTTACTACCCGAAAAGATAGTCAAACAAATAAGCCAAAGTACTTAAAATCAAAGACATTCTTGAAATTCGAAAAGCTTACTCAATCAACTAACCAAGATTAAAAGAGCGATTACTCCTCTTATTGGTACCAACCTTTAATCATTATTAAACAATTTATTTAAAAGTAAAGAAGATAAATCATTACTTCTAATTTATATTAGAATTCTTTAAGAAAATTCTTTTTGTTTCCCACCCTCCCAACCTTTAGTTCTATGCAGGAGGACTTCGTCCTCCTATTAGCACCTTCTTCAGCCGCCCAAAGTAGGCTTCACCTTCATTGCTCTCAATTAATAAGTAAATCAACATTCATCTTCCTTTAGAAGTGAAAAGATAAATCCCTCAATCCCTAATAGAAGGTTAAAAATTGTTTTTAGCATTTTTGCTTTAATTGTTTAGAATAGATAATGTAAAATTTTTAAACAATCTTACAACAATTCCCAATAATTTTATCAAATATTAAATACTTGAAAAATAAAAAAGTTTACTTTTAAAATTATTTCGTAAATAAAGGAATACATTTATGAATGCAGTAAAAGCAGACTCTTTTCAATAATTGCACCTGTTTATGAAGAGTATTCTATATTACAATCGCATGTAGGTAAGATATTATTAAAACTTTTAAAGATAGATGAATATGATGATGTTTTAGATCTAGGGTGTGGTGTAGGAAAACTTACAAAAGAAATAAGGGAAATAACAAAAGGTAAAGTTATTGGGATAGATATCTCAGAAGAGATGCTAAAAATAGCAAGAGATAACAATAAACATCTAGATATACTTTTTGATGTTAAAAGTGCAGAAGAAATAGAGTTTAAAGATTGTTTCGACATAATATTTTGCAATTCAGCTTTTCATTGGTTTAATAAACCAAACGAAGTACTAAAAAGATGCTATAATGCTTTAAGGAAAGGTGGGAAAATTGGAATACAAGCAATGGCAAAAACAGAATACAGTCCAAACTTTATAAGAGCACTTGAAGAAGTAAAAAGAGACCCAAGAACAGGAAGCATATTTAGTAGATTTAGAAATCCATTCTTTCTTCTAGAAAGAGAAGAAGATTACAAGAAATTGCTTAAAGATAATGGTTTTGAGGTAGTTATATCAAAAATAAAAGCTATAAAAACAATATGTACTCCAGAAGATGCATTTAAAATATTCTTATCAGGTTTAGCAGCAGCATATTTAAGTAAGGATCTCTACGAAGTTGAAATTACAGAGAAATATTTAGAAGACTTTAAAGAAATAATAAGGATAAATCTCGAGAAACAAGCAGACAAGGAAGGTAAATTAAAACTAATATTCAACAGAGTATTTTTAATCGGAATAAAAAATTGAAACTATTGAAAGGATCTTTAAACTTAAAAATAATATAATCTAGGAGAATGTATGATAGTAACAATTGTAAATGTTTGGGTTAAATCTGAGTTTAGAGAAGAATTTATAAAAGCAACCATTGAGAATCACAAAAATTCAATAAAAGAACCAGGGAACTTAAGGTTTGATTTTCTTCAAAGTAAAGAAGATCCTAACTATTTCGTACTTTACGAAGCATACGATTCAGAAGAATCAGCGAAAGCACATAAAGAGACAAAACACTACAAAAATGGAAAGAAACAGTTGAACCTTTTATGGCCAAACCAAGGCAAGGTATATCTTTTTCAGTAGTTGAACCAAGGGATCTATCACTATGGAAATAAAAAACGATTTTTTAAAGGACAATTTTTCAATAATCTTCAACAGAAAACTAATATTTGGAATAGGTAAAATAAAAACATTAAATCCTTTAATAAAAGAATACTCCTATCCTGTTTTATTTATCTTATCTAGATCTTTTCAAAAATCTGAAAGGTGGATTAGAATAAAAGAAAACCTAGAAAAAGATAAAATAAAATTCTACGAAGAAGGAGTATCTGGAGAACCTAATATTGAAACTATAGATAGACTCTCCCAAACCTATAGAGAGATGGAAGTTAAACTTATTGTAAGCATAGGAGGAGGTAGTGCAATTGACACAGGAAAAGCACTATCTTCAATGTTATTGGAGGAAGGAAGTATAGCAGATTACTTAGAGGTAGTAGGTACTAAAAAACCAACTGGAAGCAAAAAACCTTTTATATCGGTACCAACAACAGCAGGTACAGGAAGCGAAGCAACGAAAAATGCTGTTATCTCAAAAGTTGGAGAAAACGGTTTCAAAAAATCAATAAGACATGATAACTTAGTACCAGACTCAGTAATACTTGATCCAGAATTACTAAAAGACCTACCTATACCATCAAGAATTCCATCAGCGTTAGATGCATTGTCTCAATTAATAGAATCTTACACTTCTCTAAAATCAAACTTACTCACAGACACACTTTGTGAAAAGGCTTTTTACTTATTAGGAAAATCAATTAAAAACTACCTTTCAGGAGAAACAGAGATTGAATATCTTTCAAATATGCTAATATCATCTTACATTTCGGGGTTTTCTCTAGCTAATGCAGGATTAGGAGTAATACACGGTTTTGCTTCAACCATAGGCGGATTATTCAATATACCTCACGGAGTAATATGTGGAAAACTCCTTTATCCCTCAGTTATAAAAAATATTCAAATCCTCCAAAAGGAGGATAATAGCTACCTTCTCTCAAAATTTGCCAAAGTAGGAAACTTATTAAATGGAGAATACTCAGATTCAAAAGAAGGAATTACTAAATTAATTAAGTTTCTTGAAGAAATAAATAAGCTATATAAAATAAATAATTTTAGCTATTACGGTATTACACCAAAAGATATTGAAAAAATTGTTTCAAATACTTCAATAAAAGAGAATCCGGTAAAACTAAACAAAGAAGATCTAATTGAAATACTAAAAGAGGTAATCTAGAATCTAAACTTTAAAAAACTTGAAAAACTTTTAGTATCCTATTTTACATTAGCGAAGGCCACCCTTTACCCTTTCTATTTAAGGAAGTAAATTAGTATTTATCTTATTTTAGGATTAAAAAAATAAAGCATTACTCCTAATAGAAGTTAGAAATTTTTAAGAAACTCCTTTTATTCCGAAATATTTAATTACTATTCCAAAAATTATGAAACTAAAAACTATATAAGAAAAATAACAACAAGAAGAATTATAATTAAATTATGAACACTAGAGTTATAAAAATAACCAATCAAGAAATTAAAGAAAACCCTTATCTTCTAAGAGAAGCAGCAAAGATTATTGCTGAAGGAGAAGTTGTTGCTTTTCCTACAGAAACTGTGTATGGGCTTGGCGCAAACGCCTTAAATGAAAAAGCAGTTAGAAAAATATTTGAACTCAAAGGAAGACCTAGCGATAACCCCCTAATAGTACATCTCCATTCAAAGGAAATGATAAAAAATTATGTAGAAATTTCAAATGAAGTTGAAAAACAAATAGTTAAAGATCTTATGCCTGGACCTTTGACATTAATACTTAAAAAGAAAGAAATAATACCATCTATAGTTACAGCCGGACTACCTACAGTAGGTATTAGAATACCATACAATCCAATAGCACAAAAATTAATAGAATTATCAGGAGTACCAATTTCGGCTCCTAGTGCAAACCTCTCAGGAAAACCAAGTGCAACAGAAGCTCAAACTGTAATAGAAGAATTTGCAGGTAAAATACCATTTATAATAGATGGTGGTAAAACACACATAGGTATAGAGTCAACAGTCATAATGGTTAAGGAAGAAGAAACAAAATATTCTATCTTAATTCTAAGACCAGGATTTATAACAAAAGAAGATTTAGAAAACTTCGTAAATGAAAATAAGTTTTCAAAACAAGTAGAAGTTATATATTCAGAGAACATACAACAAGAAACCCCTCTATCCCCAGGACAAAAATATAAACATTATTCGCCTAAATCTCATGTTGCTATAATAAAAGACTTCAAAAAGGCAGAAGAACTAATAAAAGATTTTAAAAACGAAAAAATAGGAGTACTAGGAAGAAAAAATTTCTTAAAAGAAGTAAAAAAAATACTTACATACCTTGGAGTAAAAAATATATTCGAACTAGAATGGTGTGAATATGATCTAATAGATTGTGCAAGAAATTTATTCTTCGCATACAGAATATTCGACAAAGAAAATGTTGCAATAATACTTGTAGAGTACCTTGAAGAAAAAGGTTTAGGTTATTCTATTATGAATAGAGTAAAAAAATCATCAACCTACTTTATCTAACTTCTTCCTTTCTTTTTCCTTAACCTCTATCCTTAGTGGAACACCCCCAAAATCAAAAATTTCTGTGATCTTTCTTTTTATAAAATTCTCAATATTTTGTCTAAAATGTTCTTTTTTATTAACAAAAATAACAAATGTTGGTGGATTAATATCAACTTGAGTCAAGTAGTATATCCTCAATTTAGTACTTAATTCACCAGAGAAATAATGAGGAATAATCTTTCTAATACTTCTATTAAGAATACCAGTTGATATTCTTTTACTCGCTTTGTTATAAACATTTAAAATCTCTTCAAAGATTTTACCAATATTATACCTTTCGGTAGCAGAAGTCAAAACTACAGGAGCGTGCTTAGCGCTTTCAAAAGTTCTTGATAGAAAATCTTTAAAAGCATCATGATATTTTTTCATCTCTACCTCATCTGTAAACTTATCCTTTGATACAACTAAATCCCATTTATTAACAACCACAACATAAGGTTTATAACTATCTATAACTACACCTAAAACTTTCTTATCTTGTTTTGTGATACCTTCTTTTCCGTCAATAACAACCAAAACAACATCAGCATTTTCTATGCTCCTCTTAGCTCTTTCAATACCAAAGGATTCTATAAACCCTGCTTTGAATATACTTCTCCTAAATCCAGCAGTATCAGTTATCCTAAATAACAACTCCCCTTTATCTAAAAAATCGTCAATACTATCCCTTGTTGTACCAGGCTCTGAATCTACCATGGATCTATTTTTACCCAAAAAAGCATTCATCAAAGAAGATTTACCAACGTTAACCCTACCTACTATTGAAACCTTAATTTCTTCTTTACCTTGAGTAAAATCAGATTCAAAATTTACATGCGATAGCAAATATATTCTAATACTATCTAAAAGATCATCAAAACCATACTTAGTTTTTGAAGAAACAAAAATAATATTATTAAACCCAAGCCTATAAATCTCATCAGTAATATTAATTCTTTGAGTATAACTATCAACTTTAGTAACAACTAGCTTAACCTTATCAGAATACTTCCTAAGAATATTAGCAAGTTCATAATCAATAAATTCAATATGATCATACTCAACAGTAAATAAAATCAAAGAAGACTCTTCAATAGCACTCTGAATCAAACTTCTAATTCTACTAACAAGTCTCTGAGGTACCATTGCATCAGAATTATTATCAATCATGTAACCACCAGTGTCTTGCAAAATAAATTTTACCTCATCTAATGATATAACTTCTTTGTTAATATCTATCGTTGTACCTGATTTATCAAAAACTATAGCCTTACCTCTACCTACTATAGAATTAAAAAGTGAAGATTTACCGGTATTTGGCCTACCTATTATTGAAACAACTGGTAATTTCATAATTTTACTTTAAGCCCACCTAAAACATAAAAAGGTTCTGAAATTATACTATCTTTTCTAACCTCTATAATGTTATTAAGAAGGTTTTCTCCCTTTAAAATCAATAAAAGGTTTCTTACAATTTCCCACTCAAGCTCAATAGACAATCCAAGATAAGGATAAAGATCTTCAACCCCAACAATACTCCCCCTAAGGTATTCACCAAATGAACTTAAAGTAACATTAAATCCACCCAGAACAAGTTTCAAAGAAAAATCTATATAATGTAGAGGAATATAGGGCAAAGATGGATAGAAAAAAGAAAACTTATAAGTACTACTAAAATCAAGCCAATCAATACTAATAACATCAATAACTAGCTTTGAATAAATAGAATGAGAATTAGTTGTGTCCAAAACATATAAACTAGAAGTATATCTATCATAAACTTTTGAGAAGTAATAAGAATATCCACCTAAAATATTTAAGCTGCTACTACCCAAGAAAAATAATTTAGAACTAAACTGAAACCCTAAACTAGAATCACCATAAGGCAAAAATTCTAAAACATTAAGTCCCCTAGTAAGATAGTCACTCCCAAACCTAGAATAGTCTTTAAACAAAGACCACTTAAGAATAATATTATCATTTGGTTTATATTCAACATCAAAGTTTAGTAAAAACTCCATAGGTCTAGAAGTATCTGGTAAAAAACCTAATTTACCCCTAAAAAACCACTCTCCTTTAAAAAGAGGGAAATAAGTAAAAAAAGAAATATCACCAAAAACCAGACCTGAGTAATCATTAGTCTTTATGAATTTGCTTAAATCACCACCAAGCCCTAAATCAAAACCAAAAGAATTATAATCCTCAATACCATAAATATACCCTAAACTCAGGGAAAATTCACTAAACACACTCTCAATACTATTAAAAGAAAAATCTCTTATAGTTGTATAAAAGTGATCAATATGTAAACTCGATTTTAGAGTAGAATCTTTATCGACCGTATATTTAAAAGTTGATTCCAATTTAACATTTCTATCTTTTTCATCAAGATAGAGTGTATTCTTCCACAATCCTTTAAAATCTTCAGAAAAACTTATAACAGTATTCCAAAATAAGTTAGAAGAAGAAAAACCCAAAGAAACATTAGCAAAATCATTATCTTTGAAAGTATTCTTAAAAACACTAGGGACATCATAATAGAAAACAAGATCTGGACGCTTGAACCTAACAAATCCAATGACAGTATTCAAACTAGAACTATCTAGATTTATTTCACTAAGACCAATCATCGAAAAGTTAAGAATATCATTCATGCCATAAGAAAAAAGAGAAATTATCTTTGACCTATTTTCCTTTGAAATTTCCTTTCTAGCCTCTTTCTCTAAATTACCAATTCCTTTCACAGAAGGACTTTCATATGTATCCTTTTTTTCTTCTTTAGGAGGGAGAGAAAAATCTCTTTCCTCAAGCACAGGAGAAGCAGCCCCTTCAACGAAAAACTGAGTTTGAGGTAAAACAACTTCATTAGTTTTATTCTCTTCAGCAAAAACAACATTAGCAAAACAAATTAAAAAACCAAAAACCAAAAAACGCATTAGCATATATTTAAATAATAACTATTGAATATAGATTAATTCAAGAAAAACAAAAGTAAGATAATACAGATTATTTTTTATACTTTTCATCAGAAACAGTTAATTTCCATCTACCTTTCTGTCTCCTTCTTTTTAAAACTTTCAAGCCACCTTTTGTAGATGTTCTTGCAAGAAACCCATGAGCCCTATTTCTTTTAAGATTACTTGGTTGATAAGTCCTCTTAGTTGCCATAACATCCTCCTATTAAGCCGCTTCTTTAGAAAACTTTTCAAAAGCAACATCGCTAGCATCTAAGTTAGATGCTACATTCTGAACATCATCGTTATTCTCCAATTCTTCAAGTAGCTTCAATACCTTAACCGCAGTATCATCATCAACAGAAGCAGTAGTTTTTGGTACCATCGAAATTTCAGCAACTTTTAGTTCAATACCTTTATTTTTCAAAGCATTCAAAACATCTGAAAAAGAATCAACTGGAGTATATATACTTATAACATCATCTTCTTTCTTAACATCCTCGGCACCACTTTCAATAGCAATTTCAAGTATCTCATCTTCTGAGTACTTATTAGCATCTACTGAAATATATCCTTTCTTTTCAAATATCCAAGCAACACTACCTGATGTACCCAAACTACCACCAAATTTAGAAAATATTTTTCTCATTTCAGCAGCTGTTCTGTTTTTGTTATCCGTAAGTACATTAACAAGTATAGCAACACCTCCTGGACCATACCCTTCATAAACAACTTCTTCGTAAGTAACCCCTTCTAATTCACCAGTACCCCTCTTTATAGCTCTTTCAATATTCTCCATAGGCATATTAGATTCTCTCGCTCTCTCAATCGCAACCCTCAACCTAACATTATTTTCTGGATTACCTCCACCTATTTTAGCAGCAACTGTTATCTCCTTAGCTAACTTTGAAAAAATTTGTCCCCTTTTGGCATCTTGAGCTCCCTTTCTATGTTTTATATTAGCCCATTTAGAATGACCTGACATAAAACCCTCCAATTTTCCCGTAAATTATAAATAAAAAAAATCACTTAATACAAATTTTTAAAAACACATACCTAACTAAATCTATATTTCTAAAACAATTTAAGTTTTTATTTATTACAAAAAATATTAATAATTAATCCATGAAAATACTCAAATTAACACTTTTACCTATATTAATCTGCAATATATCTTATGGTTTTATAGTTATAGATGGAATAAAAGATAATGCCTGGATAAATCCAATTGCTTCAAGTGAAGGAGAAGGTTATAATAATGATCCTTGTAAGTATATATATGTAACTAACGATAGTTATTACATCTATTTTCTTTTCCGGTATCAAGGAGATCAAAATAGTAGCGACGGACTTTCTTCACATAACATTATAGCAATAGACACAAAACAAGGCGGTGGTAATTATGATCCCTGGCAAAACAACACAACATTTTCAGATAAATTACCTGATTACATGTTAATGTCATACCACAATGCACAGAATGGACTTTTCGATATCTTAGTTGCGATATGGGAAAATAATAAATGGACTACAATAGGCAGCCTAAATAGATTTGATTACAAAGTAAATATAAATGGTATTGCAGAAATAAAAATACCCTTAAACGAACTAAATGTTAAAACAGGAGATACCATAAACATAGTACAATATTATAGATACAACCAGAATGCTCCTGGAATAAGTGATTCTACACCATATAACCAATCTTCGTCACTAAATAGCCAAAACTCAGCTTTAATAAGCAATTTTGCAAAATACACAATAGTGGGAGAAAATTATAAAGCAAAACTAATAAAACCCATTAAAACAGTATTAGAAAACGAAGATATTAAGTTTTACCTTACTTCAACTGGAAATTACTATTTCAAAATCAGAAACCTATCAGGCACATTAGTAGCAGATTTAGGTAATGTATATTTAAACCAAGGGGAACTACACTCATTACAAGTAAGAAATCTAAAAAGAGGCATTTTCTTACTTGAAGTATCCTATGGAGAAATGAAGGAATTCGTCAAATTCTTAGTAAAATAACTGATTTTCTTGAAAAAACTTTGGTAAAGATTTATATTATTATTTAAGAGGATCACATGATTAGGAAAAGATCAATTTTAGTAATTTTAGGAATTTTACTTATTTTCACTCCAAAAATCTCTTTCTCACAATCCGAAGAAACAAAAAATAAAGAGATGAAATACTTCGAAGTATATAGACAGGTAGGTAAAGGTAAAGATCTTAGAGAGGCTAAGGAAGATGCATACCAAAATGCAATTATCGAATTTCTGAAAGTAAATGTATCCTCTAAGGATATAAAAGAAAATTCTCAAAAACTTTTAAAAGAATTACTTTCTTCAAGTAAAATCAAGAACTTTATCGAAAGCGAAAAAATAATATCTCAAGAATACATAGAAGATGGTCAAAAAATTATAATTGATATAGTGCTAAGAGTAGGTAAGATAATAGAGGTTTTACAAAAGCTTGATATTCCATTAAAAGAAACATCTAAATTTTATAAGGAGCAACCAACTAGCGAAGCAACTGATAATTAAATTTGAACTTATCAAAGAAGCTTTTTTCTAATTTAAGATCACAAAAACTTATAACATCTTATCTCTCCTATCGTACTTTATTTTGAGAATTAAAATAGTCAAAGCAATCACAAATGTAATAGAATTAGCAATTATTATAGCCAATGTAATTGTAAGAATACCATAAATTAACCAAAGAAGAATACCCAAGGTAAATATAAGAAACATACCTAAAGAAAGATCCTTAGCTGACTTAGTTTTTAATATTTTTACAAGTTGTGGAACGAAAGAAGTCGTAGTAAGAGTACCAGCAATTATTCCCAAAATTTCTACAAAAAACTTTTCCATACAATCTACACATTAAACCTTATTATCATAATATCACCATCTTGTACAATATAATCTTTTCCTTCAAGTCTTATCTTACCTTCTTCCTTAGCCTTAGTCCAAGAACCTATTTTTATAAATTCATCATAATGTATGACTTCAGCTCTTATAAAACCTTTCTCCATATCAGAATGAATTTTACCAGCAGCCTTTTGAGCGTTTGTACCTCTTTTTATAGTCCATGCACGGGTCTCTTTCTCACCTGTAGTAAAAAAGGTTATCAAATCAAGAAGTTTATAACCTTCTATAGCCAATCTCTGAAGACCACTTAACTTTAAACCTAATTCATTAAGAAATACCTTAGCTTCGTCTACTGAAAGTTCAGCTATTTCACTCTCTATTTTAGCAGATAAAGGCAAAACATCTGAATGTAAAACTTCTCTTGCATACTTTTCAAGTTTTAAAAAATTTTCATCTTTCTCTTCTCTACCTATAAACTTTTCATCGATATTAGCCACAATAAGCATAGGCTTAGTAGTAAGTAATTGATACTTTTCAATCATTTCAATCTCTTCCTGAGATAAAAGAGTTCTAGCAAGTCTACCTTCTGACATCCCACTATACAACTTTTCAAGCATTTCCAATTCTTTTATAACATCTTTATCTCCAGTCTTAGAAATTTTGGAAAGTTTCTCTTTAGACTTCTCTATAAACTCTAAATCCTTAAGAATAAGTTCTGTATTTATTATTTCAATATCTCTTATAGGATCAATATCACCAATATGTACAACATCTGGAGAATGGAATAGCCTAACAACTTGAATAATAGCATCAACATCCCTTATGTTAGAAAGAAACTGATTACCAAGTCCTTCACCTTTGCTAGCCCCCTTAACAAGCCCTGCAATGTCAACAAATCTTACAGTAGCAAAAATTTTTCTTTGTGAATTTGAAATTTTCGCAAGATTTTCAACCCTCTCATCATAAACTTCAACAATACCAAAATTAGGTTCAATTGTACAAAAGGGATAATTTGAACTTGGTACATTAGCCTTCGTAAGAGCATTAAAAAGCGTTGATTTACCTACATTTGGCAAACCAACAATTCCACAAGAAAATCCCATCAAAACCTCCTAATTATTATAATACTTCTTTATAAGTTCTACCCTAGACTCAACCAACTTAGATACAGAGAAAGGAGTATATTTTCTAGGATTTGGCAAAATAGCAACAAGGCGAGCAACTTCTTCAAATGTAAGATTATAAATGCTTCTCTTAAAAAAATACTTACTTGCTGAGTTTATACCAAAAACCCCCTTCCCCCACTCTGCATAGTTTAAATACAATTCCATTATTCTATCTTTACCAAGTATTAATTCCATCTCAAGAGTTATAAAAAATTCAAGGTATTTTCTTAAAAAGCTTTTAGTAGGTAAAAGCATCATAGTTCTAGCAACTTGCTGAGAAATAGTACTTCCACCATAATATGAAATACGCCCCATACTAAGATTTTTCTTAAAGGCAAGAGAAATACTTTCAAAATCGATACCAAAATGTCTATAAAAATTACAATCTTCAGCTATTAAAACTGCTTTAACAACACTTTTAGGTATCATATTAAGAGGAACAAATCTATTTTTAATACTATTTAAACCAAACTCTCTCTTCCTAAACTCCATAATCGGAGTAGTCTTGGGATTATTGTACTTAAGATAAAATACATAAGCTGTGGAAATTAAAATGAATATAAAATGAAATGTAAAAACACCTATGAAAAATATTATAAAGAATCTCTTTAAACTCATTATTTTACTAAGTATAATACATCTACAAAAATAAACTCAAGTATTAACAAAGGGTGTTTGAAAAATACTTTTAGTATTTTACCCACCCTCCCGCCCTTTAGTGCCAAG
>JBMFQU010000002.1:0-44666 GCA_049968435.1 Brevinematia bacterium
CCCCTAAGTTCTACAATTAGAGATGTTAAAAAGTTTAGGAAAATAATAGAAGGAAGGAATTTTAAGGAATTCCTTTTGCTTTTCCCATGCTCTTAAGCGTCTATAGGAAGCTACGCCCTCCTTTTAATACCTCCTATCATAGAGATTATAAAGAAAGACTAAAAAGTCATATCTTCTAATTTTTTAGCAAGGTTGGAAGGTAAATTTGATTTCATTGCACTTTCTGTTGTATTAGAAAACTTAAAATCTTCAGAATTGATAAGATTCCCATCATCATATATTTCAATAGTACCATTTACTTCTATTCTACTTTGCTTCACATCACCAAATTCTACAACCTTACTTTCGGGTTTATTAATCTTAACAAAAACCAACAAATTACCTTTTGTAAATTTTAAATACTTCTCAATATCGTCACCAGCATTACCACCTTCATACCTTGAAACTTTATAACCTTTCTTAATAACTACATTTCCAAGGGAAGAAGAAAGTGAAGGATCATAAGCAAAATCATTACCTTTATAAGATACAACAACTACCACAGCAGACTTAGACTTTGAAACATTCATATACCAACTCGCTTCAGCATAAACCAACCTAGCCTTACCTATAAGACGAGAAGCATCTCGTTTGGTATCTTTGTTTATATTCATAAGCCCAGAAAAATCAAGATTTAGAAAAGCCCTTACAGTGAGTTTCTTATTATCAAATCTAGAAACTTTACTTACTTCACATACAGCAACACCATCAGTACCAGAAGTGGCACTATTATTGATCTCAGCACCACCAGAGACAACCCTAAAAATCAAGTTAGCATCCTTTACAGGTACTTTATTACCTTCGTAGTTATAATAAACACCAAATTTAATAACCCCATTTTGACCAACAACTACATTTTTATTATTACCTTCAACCACTTCTATTGAAATTCTTGAAATTAGATCATCCATTTTTTTTATTATTTCAGGATAAAACATCTGTCTTTCTTCAACGCCTATGGAATTTTTGGCAGCAATAGTATAGGAAGCAATTGCATTAACTAGCTTACCTTCCTTAACATAATTATCTCCTTCTTCAATAAATTTATCAACTGATTTAACCATATCCTTATACATCTGCTCTATTCTTGCTCTTTCTTCATCTATTTTTTTCTGAGGATACTTCACAAGTAAATAAACTACATAATTACCATCTTTATCTTGATAAGAAGCTTCATCTTCAGGAGTTGGTACAAATATTCTTGCTTTACCTTTCACAGAAATCTCCGAAGATAATTTATTGATAACCTCCTCTCCACCAGCAGAATCTACAATTATACTCATATCTCTTTTAGTTTCAGAAGCAACTTCAACAAGTATACTTTCTATAACTCTACTTTTAATATCCTCTATAGCCAAATTTCTAGCAACTATTTTATCTTTGTCTTTACCAAACCCAACAAAGTATATATCATTACCTTTCTTAAATACAGGTGTACTAACCCAATCAGGAATTTTGTTTTGAGGTAAAGCCACACCTGAGCATACTAAAATTACTCCTAATAAAACAATAAATTTCTTCATACATACTCCTCCAAAACTAGATATAAATATAATAAACGAAATTGATAATAATTCAAAAACTCCCAACTATAGCTTTCAATTGACTAAGATCATCTATTAAAAAATCAGGCCCATAAGGCAAAAGTTTATCCTTTGTCATCTTACCAGTTAAAACAATTATGCTCTTTATATTATTTTCTTTGGCAGCAATAATGTCTCTATGAGAGTCACCAACGATAAAGTAATCCTCAAAATCAACTTTGTAATATTCCTTAGATCTATTTATAGCAATAGGTACTAACTTTCTTCTATCTTTTTTCTCATCTCCAAAAGCACCTACAGGGAAAAATTTATCAAGACCAAACAAACCTATCTTCATATAAGCGACATCTTTTATATTACCTGTCAAGAGACAGGTATAAAAATTTTCATAAACCCATTCCGAAACTTCGTAAGCGTATGGAAGTAATAAAAGTTTTTGGGGAGTCTTTTCAATAATTTCCCTAAAAAGTAAAGAAATCCTTTCAAAAACTTGAAACATCTTCTTAACAGAATCTTTACCATAAAATCCGTTATCCTCTATAACTTTGTGTATTATTTCAATGTCAGTAGTGCCAAGCCAATCAATACCTTCTATAGAAACTTCTTTACCTAAAACTTCACATAAAGCTCTTTGGTAAACCAACCTACCAGTTTTATCAAGTTTAACAAGTGTACCATCTATGTCAAATAAGAATAGTATTCTTTTTTTAGAGAACATACTTAGCAAAATCTTCGTTTTCAATTATTTTACCAAGCTTAGAATCCACATAATCTTTAGTTATTGAAAAAACATTCCCTTGTTGCTCTGGTGCATTAAAAGATATATCTGAAAGCAATTGTTCCATAACTGTATATAATCTTCTCGCACCGATATTTTCCATTTTCTGATTGGCTTCGTAAGCAATTTCAGCTATCCTGTCTATCGCCTCTTCTTCAAATTCTAATTTAACATTCTCCGTTTCTAAAAGTAGTTTATACTGCTTAACCAAAGCATTTTTAGGTTCAACAAGTATCCTTTTTAAATCTTCTTTATTCAAAGACTTTAGTTCAACTCTAACTGGGAATCTACCTTGTAGCTCTGCAATCAAATCTGAAGGTTTAACTTTTGAAAAAGCCCCAGCCGCAATGAAAAGTATATGATCTGTTTTCACTGAACCATACTTAGTATTTACAGTAGTTCCTTCAACAATAGGTAATAAATCCCTCTGAACACCTTCTCTAGAAACATTCGGGCCAGATGTTTCACCTTTCGAAATCAGTTTATCTATCTCATCAATAAAAACAATTCCATCTTCCTCAACTCTCCTTCTAGCTTCTTCCGCAATTTCTTCTGGATTTACTAACTTCTCTGCCTCTATCATAGAAAGAAATCTCTTAGCCTCAGAAACAGTCAATTTTTTTCTCTTTTTCTTTTCCTTACCTCCGAAAATAAAACTAAAAGGATCTTTAACATCAACAAAACCTCCGATAATACCACTTTCCATCATTTCTTCAAATGTCATCCCGAAATCTTGTTTTGGTAAATCCTCATACTCTATCTCTATAAGCATATCATCATATAATCCCTTTGAAATTTGTTCAATAACAGTTCCTCTATCTAACTCTGTTAAGTTTGGATTTGATTTTACCAGAAACTTATACAAACTCTCTAAAACCTTCCTTGAACTTTTATCAGCGTTTTTATCCAAAAATTCTTTCTTAACCATAGCATAAGCTACGTTTACAAGATCTCTTATCATTGACTCAACATTTCTTCCTATATAACCTATCTCTGTAAATTTTGTTGCTTCAACTTTAACAAAAGGGGCTTTTATTATATTAGCAATTCTTCTAGCTATCTCCGTTTTACCTACTCCTGTAGGACCTATCATTAAGATATTTTTTGGTATAATATCCTCTTTAATACCTTCGGGCAATAACTTCCTTCTATTTCTATTTCTAAGAGCAATAGCAACAATTCTCTTAGCCTCATCTTGACCTATTATATACTTATTAAGTTCTTCAACAATCTCTCTAGGAGTAAAACCTAGTTTGTCCATAGATTATTCCTCATCAAAATCATCTTGAGAATTAAAAATTTCATTAAAAACAGCTTTATCTTCAGGAAAAGAAAATTTTAAAGTGTAGTGATATTTAAGATCATCTATCTTTTTAAAAGAAAAGCCGTCAAAAATAACTTCAGGAACAGTGTCCATAATATCCATTAATATATCTTTATCATTAGGATAATCTCCCTCAATATACCAATAAGGGTAATCATAAGAAACCATATCAGGAGAGAAAAAAGAAATAAGTAAATCTCGTATAGCAATAATCCTAGAATTATCCATCTATTACCTCTTCGATTAAAGTATAATAAAAAACTAAAAATAAATTCAAATAACAAGAAAAGTATTTAAAGAATTTTTTAAGAAACCTCCTTTTGCTTCCCGCCCACCCTCCCTTAAGTTCAGCAGGAGGACTTCGTCCTCCTATTGGTACCTCCATTTAGAAAGCACATTCATCAAATTATTTTAGAAATCACTCTTAGTATAATGACTACGCCTTCCCATTAGACACCTACTCTATAAGTAAAAAAGATAAAACCCTTACTTCTAATAGAAGGTAAGAATTTTTTAAGATACTTCTTTTTGCTCCCCGCCCACCCACCCTATAGTTCTTTATTAAAGTTCTAACTTCTTATTATGTTATTCCTCTTATCAAGATCTCCCTTTACCTATAAGTTCCTAATTCTTAATAACAAATACCGAATCCTGATAGAGTTAAAATTTATTTTAGATTAACGAAGGATAAGTATTCATTTTTAAGCTTAATTAATACTTTTAATAAGCTTAATAATTGTTTTTTAAGTAATTCAAAATTTGTCTTTCAGAAGACAAATAGATAGAATATCAAACTAATACATAGGCTAGTTATTATACCAAAAGAAAGTGAAACCATTATACTCTTAGTCACTGCGACAGGCACCAAATTCCTTGAATATGTTTTAAAACCAAAGTAAGATGCAATACTCGGCATAAATAAACCACAAACTATACCTTTAACTAAAACCATTACAATATCTGAAATCTTAACGCTCTTAAATATGTGATTAATTATTTCACCAGCATCAATGTCATACAATAAAACAAGAAATAAAGGCGAAAGAACCAAAATAAAAAAAGAAGCAAATATTATCAATATTATGAATGAAGCAACCATACCTAATATTCTAGGGAGTGTCAGGAAAAAAAGAGGATCAACACCCATTGATACAAGAATATCAAACTCTTTATTAACTGACATATTACCTATTTCAACAGCTATAGCTGAAACAGATCTAGCTATAACTATAACTATAACTATAAGTGGCATAACTTCCCTAAATATAACCAGAACAAAAATATCCGAGATAACATTTTTAGGCACTATACCAGGAAACCTTGCAAAAAGAATAAAAACAGTAGATATGCCAATTAATATTGAGGTAAAAAACAAAGACCTTATCGCCTGATAAGAGGTAAAGTAGACCTGCTTTACAACATTTTGGTAAACTAAAAAATTTTGATTGGAAGAATGAGGCCTAAAAAGTTCGCGTAAACTATAAACAGTCAACCCAATAACACCTCCATAGTAATCTAACTTATCAATAATCTTCCTTCCGATAATACCAAACAAGTTCATAAAACATCCTTAATTAAAACTTTAACAATTGCCTTTATTATATCATTTTCACCTTGATAGTAATTATCTCTTACTGCTCTTTCAAGTTCCAAAATAAATTTTCTAGTCTTATAAATAACAATATTTATAGCTTTACTTCTATTCGAATGATCAAGATTTTTAGTAACCTCAATAACCTTTGAAAGCTTATACTTTAAAAGAGGCAACCACAGATCAAAATCTTTAAAATCACTTATAAATCCTTCATCTTTTTTCAAAACTTCAAGTATTTCATCCAAAATATCATCGTTCACAATGTAAATTATATAGATAGCTAAAAAAACTTTCAGCAAATACAAAAACTTACCTACATAGAACTCAAGGAAGGAATAACACTAACTTCATCTGAATATTCACTCTTTGTACCATCTTTTCGTACACTTCTAATTGAAAAAAAGTATTTCTTATTAAAAGAAAGACCTTTTATAGTATAACTAAAAATAGGATAAAATTTTGTTGGTTTCTTAATTTTTAATGGAGATACTCCATTTATAGCATCTTTACCGAAATACCTATCTTCAAAACTACCATAGTAAACTTCATAATGGTCAATATCATCATCCAATTCATTTCTCCACTGAAGTACAACTTCCCCATAATCTTTAACTTGTATTCCAACTATAACGGGTTTAACTGGCTTTATTAATGTAGAAGTAGAAAATTCAAGATAATCAAAATCAATAACAAAATCTTCTGAAACCTTTATAGGTAAAACTTTGAATTGAACATATCTTCCTCGTTCATTGAGTTGACTTAAAGGCTTCCAATCTACTTCATTACTAAGGAGTTTAAAAATATCACTACTTACCCTCGCTAAAACAACAAAACTACCTTTACCGCCAACTAACCTAAAATATTCAATTTTGGAAGAAAAATCTCTTGTATCTATTATCCTAGAAACATATTCATTAGCCAAGACTTTAGGAAACTTTGTTGTTCTAACAAGAGTAGGTACAATCATAATATCATCAGCATAACCAAAAAAATCTGTAAAAAACTCAACAAAAACATCCTTAGAAGTTAAAGCAAAAGAGCTATCCACAAAACTTTTCTTATCAGACTCAATACCATCAATATAGAGAACAACTTTTGAGTTAAGAATATCAAAAACCAGTGATAATTCCACCCATCTACCAAAACTTATCCTATCATCTGAAATTAATTTAAAATCTAAAGCACTACCATCAAAACCGAAAAGTAATTTATTTACATAAACCACTATTTTCGAATCTTCAACAGAAATTTCTATCTTTTTCTGAGGATCCTCATAATCAGTAAATCTTGCTAAAACAATACCATCATCTAACCTAAAAGCATAAAACGAAAAATGAATAGAAAAAACGCCAGAGGTAATAGGAATACCGAAAATTGAACCAGATGAAACAAAAGATATTCCATGATACTTAGTAAAGAACTTACCAAAAAAATTGCCATTAAAACTATTAGTAACTCTATCAAAACTAAATTTTATAATCTGAATTTGATTAGTAATTGAAAAATCCTCAAAGTTAATATTAAGACCGTCGAAAAAAGAAAAATCCAATCCTTCTTTTGAAAAACTGAAATCCTTTTCTTTATACAACCTTTCCACACAATAAACGGAAGTAGAAAAAATAAATACAATAGAAAATATAACACTAAATCTTTGTAAAAACTTTTTCATAAATCTCTACAACATCCTCGACCAGAACAGGCATTCTATAACCTAAACTAGCTAAAACCTTATCAACAACCTCAAGATCCTCAAGAGTATCAATAGTAACCCTATAATACTCAAAATTTCCTTTTTCATAAGGTGCCTCAATAACTTTAAAAACCTCTCTATTATTATAAAAGAAAGGAGTAACATGTTCTCTATCATAAAGATCAAAAGTCAATTCAGAAACCCTAAGTAGAGATTCAGCATTAACAACCTCAACACCAGTACCTAAAGGAATACCTAAAAAATGTGTCAAATCAGCGTTTTCACTTAAGTGTATATCAATTGCATAATCAATATATCTAGGACAAGTTAAAGGATTATCAGCAGTAATTCTCACAATAACCTTAGGATCAAAAATATCTATGCAGCTCACAAATCTAGCTAAAACATCTTCATCAGGACCAGAAATAACATCAACATCTTCAAAGTTCTCTTTTACAAAAGAAGATATAGAAGCAAAAGAAATATGGTTGGTAGCAACAACAACCTTATCAATCAAAAAAGAATGTTTAACTTGCTTTATTACCCTCTCAAGTAAACAAGTACTATCGGAAAATTTCGCAAAAACCTTCATTGGAAATCTATCAGAATTTATTCTGGCTTGGATAATTCCTAAAACCATACTACTTAACCTCTAAAATACTCTTAATTGATACAAGATAGCCTTTCTCAGTCTTTAAGAAAACTTCACCATTTTCATTTAACCTAACTCCAACAACTTTATCACTAAACGAATTTCCTGTATCACCATCTATCCAATCAATCACCTTTGAGATCATAGATAAAGAACTATTTATAGCATTCTGCGATACTAAAGAAAGAATATTATTATTTAAACTATTCAATTCTCTAAGAGTTGTTAACTGAGCCATCTGAGAAATAAAAGTTTTATCATCAACAGGATTTGTAGGATCTTGGGTTTTAAGTTGCATTGTTAGTATCTTTAAAAAATCTTCCTCACCTAAAACATTTTTACTACCTTGATTATTTAACTTAAGTTCCTCATTAAGTTTCCTAATCTCCTCTTTGGATGTCTTGTCAATATCAATTTTTTTAGTCAGAAGTTCAACGCTATAGTTGTTATTGACAATCATAATCCATCCTCCACATACATATTTTCGTTAAACTACAAAACACCTTTAGTTTTTAACTAATCTCTTAACAGCATATACCTCAAATGTGTCACCAATACCAGAAATTCTTTGATAGAGATGGAAAATGTTTTTTATAAATGGATTTTTTGAAATTCTCTCAGGATGAAAACCTGTATTAACAATTCTTCTTATAACAAAGTTATTTCTCCTAAGTAAATAAGAAATACCTTTCTGAGAAAATTCATAAAGATGATCTTCTGGGAAAACTGACAAATACCAACTGAGGTTATACCTTGAACTAGCCCCAAAACCATTGGGAGTTGACAGAGCAAAAACACCTCCATACTTTAGTAAGTTCCAAACCTTTTTAATAACTTCTTCAACATAAGGTATATGCTCCAAAACAAACCACATAGATATAACATCAAATTTTTCATCCGTATTAAAATCCATAATATCAACAATTTCAATGTTTTCTCTTATATCAGGATTAACAACATAAATTATATCTTTATTTATATCTATTCCTTTAACATCAAATCCTCTTTCTTTAGCAACTTCAAGGAAAACACCTATTCCACAACCTATATCAAGAAGCTTTTTATTAGTAAAAGAAAACTTAGGTCTAATATTACAAGCATTACATCCACCTAAACCACAAGATTTACACTCAAATTCCTTTAGATAAGTATTTTCTATAATATCTAATCTTCTCTCTGCCAATTTCCTTATGTTAGGAAAATCATCTTTAACATGTTTACCATACCTTGTTAAATATTTTTTATTGTAATACTCTTCATCATAAACAGACTTTATCTTCTTGTAATATCCCTCTGGATCCTCTCTAAGTAAAGTTTTACAATTACTACATCTAAAAATCCGATTAGATAAAGGATTAATTAATTCTTCACCACAAGCAATACATTTCATAAAAAACTAACTTTGCTTTTTGTAAATGGAATTTATTTTTTCAATTCCAACTTCAATTGTTTTGTCAGATGCAGCAAAAGATAATCTAAAGTTCGTAATTCTTTCAGAGAATACATCACCAGGTATAATCAAAACACCTTCTCTTATACATTCATCTACAAATTTTTTAACATTAATATCAGCATCTTTCGGGGAAGGAAAAGCATAAAAAGCACCTTCTGGTTTAACAACATTAAAATTATCACTAAGACCTTCATAAACCATATCTCTTTTCTTTTTATACCTTTTTATATACTTTGACATATCATAATCAAGAGCTTTAATAGAAGCATACTGAGCAAACGAAGGAGCACAAACAAAAGTATATTGCTGTAATTTTATCATTTCTTTTATTATAATCTGAGGTCCAAAAGCAAAACCAATTCTCCAACCTGTCATTGCGTAAGTTTTTGAAAAACCACCAAGCAAAACTGTTCCTTCTGGATAAACCGAAGCAATTGACCTATATTCACCATCATAAACAAATTCATCATATATTTCATCAGAAATAACCAGAATGTTATTTCTTTTAGCAATATTGTAAATTACATCAATATCAGTTTTATCAAGAATCTTACCTGTTGGATTTGTTGGAGAATTTATTATTATCGCCTTAGTTTTTTCTGTAATTTTGCTTTCTATTTCCTTCTTTTTATTTGATATTTTGAAATCAGGGTATATATCAACGATAATAGGTTTTCCACCAAAAAGTTTAATTAGATGCTTATACATTACAAAATAAGGATCAAAAAATAAAACTTCATCACCTTCATTGAGGATAGAAAGTAAAACCAAAACCAAACCACCAGAAACACCTGAAGTTATGATACAATCGTCTTTAGTATATTTTGTACCTCTCTTTCTATTAACAACTTCAGCTAACTTCTCTCTAAGAGGTTCAATGCCTTGAGTTACCGTATATTTATTAAAACCTAATTCAATTGCTTTTATTGCCTCTTTCTTTATCTCCTCTGGTATATCAAAATCTGGCTGACCTATACTTAGATTTATGGGATTTTCTATCTTCTGAGCTAAATCAAAAACCTTTCTTATACCTGAAGAATCAACCATTTTACTTTTTTGAGAAATAAAAGATTCAATATCATCTATCTTTTTCATAAGTATAATGATAATATCCAAAAGTAACTAAATTCAAATAAGAATTTTTTGAAATATCCTCTTTAGGAGGGTTTTACCTTCTTTTTTATTACTCTCTAAGGAAGTTATTTTTGCTCCCCACTCGCCCACCCTTTAGTTCCATGTAAGAGGGTTAACGCCCTCCTACGAATACCTCCCTTTAGTTATTTATGAAAGTTCTAACTTCTTATTAGCCATCTCCTTTAGAAGAAAGGATAAAATGGTTATTCATAATAAAGTTAGGAATTTTAAGAAACTTCTTTTTGTTCCCCGCCACCCTCCCATAAGTTCAGCAGGAGGACTTCGTCCTCCTAATAGTACCTCCTATTTAGAAAGATAAGAAAGCAAACTTCTTGATTTTATAAACCATTTTTAGTATTCCCGCCCTTCTAGATTAGCGAAGGCTTCGTCTTCACTTCTTCCATTAGAAGACAAAATTCTACTCACTCTAATAGAAATTTAGTATTTTTTAGAAACTTCTTTTTGTTTCCCACCCAACCCACCCTTTAGCTTCAACAGGAGGACTTCGTCCTCCTAGTAGTACCACCTTTAGTTCGTTAGGAAAGTTATACCTTCTTATTATGTTCTTCCTTTAGAAGTAAGAAAGAATAGAAAATTTTACTCCTGATAGAATTAAGAAAATTCTTTTCGCATCCCGCCCAACCTACCCTTAAACTTCTATAGGAAAGCATCACCTCATTTTGGGATCTATTTTTATTTATTCAAAGTAGGTTAAATTCTATAAAAAAGTTATTTGCTATTCCTGATAGAAGTTAAGAAATTTTAGAAAGCTCTTTTAGTCCCCCACACGCCCTTTAGTGCGTTAAGAGGATTTCACCCTCTTATCAATATCTCCCTCTAATTCGTCCAGGAAAATTCTACCTTCATTTAGGTAGCTACTAAAAGTAAGAGAATATAGGAAATTCATTTCTAGTAGAATTGAGAGTTTTTAAAATACTTCTTTTAGTAGCACCCCCTTACTTTTGCACGATAAGATAGCTTACACTCTAAAATCTCTCTTTACCTATAGGGTATAAGATATTGATGATATTCTCCAATCCCAAATTTCTAATTCCTAATCTGGTAAAGGCCCTATCTTTTATTACTCATTCACTAATTACTAATTGTGGCAATTAAATTTTTACCTATCCTTATTTATGAAAATTAAATTGGTATAACCTCTAAAAGAAAAATTAAGTTCTCCATTCGTTATAGTAATAACATTACCAGTAAACAAATCAACGATCTTTTTATTTGATATAATACTTAAAATATCATCATTCAAAAATAACTTAAAATCAATTTCCGAAGGATAGGAATAAACTATAACCAAAGCGAAATTACTAGTACTACTATCGTATCTAGCATAAGATACAACCTTATCCATAAAATCGTTTGATAAAATTGAGAAATTCCCATTCACAAAAACCTTATTCTCATTTCTTATCTTTGATATTTTTCTTACATGGTTTAAAATAGAGTCTTTATCCTTTTCTTGGTCTTTAACATTGATTATAGGATCAGGATTAACATATGTCCAAGGAGAACCTGTTGTAAAACCTACCTTTTCGCTATTTTCCCATACCATAGGATCCCTAAATGCCATATCACCTCTTAGATATGGTGAATTTATCATACCTATTTCATCACCATAGTAAATGAAAGGATTACCTGGAAGAGTAAAAAGAACAGTATAAAATAGTTTTAACCTTTCAAAATTGTCAGGTCTTTTAAAAATGAGATTATGAACTCTTGTAACATCATGATTTGAGCTAAACGGATACAAAAACTTCCAACTCTGTAAACTACCAGTTAGAGCCAACATTTCCTCAAGGTATTTATAAAATCTACCAATTCTTGGATTAAAACCTACTGTAGATGAAACAACTTCTCTAGTTTCAAAATCAAAACAACCATCAAGAGCATCCTTATACTTTAAAACTGTTTTATTATCAGTCCAAACCTCTCCAACTAGAAAAGATTGAGGATTAACTTTTTTACAGAAGCTATTGAAGCTTTTAAGAAACATTATAGTATCTTCCGTATCAGCCTGACCTTCACCAGGTCCTATCTCTATAAGATATCTAACTGCATCTAACCTAAAACCACCTATCCCCATTTCAAGCCAATATTTAGCAATCTTATATATTTCATTGACAACATCAGGATTTTTTAAATTAAGGTCTGGCATACCTGGAGAAAAAGCACTATAGTAATATTCTCTCCTTATCCCAGAATAACTCCATACTTCCCAAGGAGAATTGCCCTTAGTCCAAGGTTTAGACCATCCTATTTTACCCTCAACATTTGGTATTTTAGGTACCCATATATACCAACTATCAAAAAATGGATCTCTTAACTGAGATTTTTTAAACCATTCTATTTGGGAAGAGGTATGGTTAATAACAAGATCAAGTAGAATCTTTATATTCCTTTTTTCAGCTTCCTTTACTAGTAATTTAAGATCATCAAGAGTACCAAACTGTGGATTAACATTATAATAATCGGTTATATCGTACCCATGATAAGATGGGCTAGGAAAAGCTGGGTTAAGCCATATTCCACCAACACCAAGAGACTTTACATAATCTAATTTGCTAATTATACCTTTAATATCACCTATTCCATCACCATCACTATCATAAAAACTTCTTGGAAAAATTTGATAAAAAGAAACCTCTCTATACCACTGCCCATAAGAAGGAAACACGAAAATACATGATACAAAAATTAACAAAAATTTTTTCATGGGCTTATTATTTATACAAAACTACATAAACTACAAATTCAATAAAAATATTCTTTTTCTACTATCAGTACCTTATAATCTTCTTAACAAGAAAGAGTTATTTTCTAAATAAGAATTTTAGAAACCTCTTTTTGTTCCCCACCCAACCCTCACTTAAGTTCTACACAGGAGGACTTCGTCCTCCTATAGCATCTCCTTTAGCCGTCCAAAGTAGGCTTCACCTTCACTGCTTTCAACTAATAAGCAAATTAACATTCATCCTACTTTAGAAGTAAAAAGATAAAGGATTCACCCTAATAGAATGTTAGAAATTTTTTAAGAAACTTATTTTCGTTCCTCACCCAACCCCCCTATTAGATTGGCGAAGGATAAACCTACTTTGATACCTACCTTTAGCCATATAAAGTAGGCTGCATCCCTTTCTATAAGAAAATTATTTACTGTTTCCGTAGAGTTAAAAGCCTCTTACAAGAGGTTTAAGAAAATTATTTTCAATATCTCAAATTCTATTCTTAATTCTCAAATGCCATCTAAATGGTAAAACTTTATAATTTACAATTTGAAATCAGAAACAAATCAGTAGTATATTAATCTTCATGAGTAAAAAAATTATCAAATTTACATTGACAATCCTACTACCTTTAAGTATCTCAAGTTGCATAATAGGAGAAATACAAAGTGGCTTCCCATTAGATCCACCATTAGGATTAGAGCTTACCCAAGTTAGTAACAATTCTATACTAAGTGAGTGGTGGGGCTACAATACTGAAAGTTATTTCTCTGGATATGTAATTTTCATAACTACAAACTCAAATGATCTTTACCAAGATAGAAACTCAACGAACCACTTCAATAAACCTTATCTTACAAATTCCTTGGGCAACCTACCAACAATCTTTGCACCTATTCCCTCAACTACAACAAAATACTCATTTACGATAACTCAATTACCAAACGGAAATCCAATAACTACAAACATAACATACTATGTAGCTGTAGCAGCATATTCAGCATCAAAAAGTGCATTCAGTCCATTAAGCAACATAACCAACATTACACTAACAAATTAAATTTTTACAATAACTAAACTACTTAAATCTCTATCTTTACATCTCTAAAAATTAGCAATATTTTCAAGTATTATCAAGGTAATCAACAAATTTATCAACGCTACTCTTAAACATAATATCGAAATCAACGAACCCATCAGACATACTTTCTCTTTCCTTAATCTTAACTCTAGGAATACTATTTATGGCCTGTTGAAGCATAAAGCACCGATTGAAAATCTAAAATACCCTCGTTTTAAATTAAATGAATTAGAATTAGAATAAACATCTCTAACCTAGCAAATTATAATTCATAAAATATCAACAGAAAGAGCAAAAAAGCAAACAACTTTCAACTAATATTTAAAAAAGAATAACTTCAAGTACTATAAATTATAAAAATTAAAATTTCTAAATATCTTAAGTATGTTGAAAAGATATTGAACTTTTATATAGAATTACATTTGGCTGAGGGGTTAATGATGGCACCACAAAAAGAATTCAATTGGAAAAGGTTCTGGTCTTCTGTCGTAATAATACTCATAGCACTTGTATTTACTATTTCTATATTTATATCCTACGGAGGTAGAGGTAGATTTGGTAAATTAGAAGAACTAGAAGTAATAGCAGAAGTGAATGGTAAACCAATAGAGTTTTACGCAAACTCACCTGTAATAAGAGAATACGAAAGGCTAAGAAACACCTATAAAACACGTACAAAGGAAGAACTTCTAACAAGAGCTGTACAAAATGTTGTTGCTGGAATGTTGATTGAAGATTTTGCAAAAAAACATTCACTTGACATAAATGAAGAATTCGTAAATAAAATACTCGAAGACAATATAATCAATTTAACAAGAAAAAAACCTGAAGATATAACATCAGCAGATGTAAAAATGGCGAAACAAAATATTGAATCTTATTTAATATCAAGCTATCTACCAACCAAAATAGATACATTTATAACAAGAATACCTAAGAAATCTACACTTAACTTCCAACTATTTAAATCTATTGATGATGTTAAAGTTAAACTTAATATAGTAGAATTTGATGAATTAGAGTTTATAAGGATAAACGAATTAAAAAACAATCTATCAAAGATAGAAGAATTTTACAAAGAAAATTACAAAGAATTTGCCTTCGATAAAATAAATGTAGAAAAATTAGTATTTGAGAATAGGAAAGATGCTTACTCTTACCTATCAAATCAAACCATTCAGCCTATAGAAGTTCTTTCACTACAAATAGATCCCGAAAAAAGCAAAAACATAATCTCGGGACTTCCAGACAACATAAACAATCTATCAAAACCATTCTACGAAAACAAAAAGTATGTAATTTATAAAGTAAAACAAATAACACCACTAGGGAAATTACCTCAAAGTAAGATAAATTATATATCACTAAAATATGTCATTCTAAATTACAAAGAACTTGAGGGTAAATATCTTGAAAATATAAAATCAGCAATAGAAACCATAAAAATACTTCTTTCACAAAATAAAGAAAATCAAATTGCGCAAATACCAAGTGCAAAATTACACAAAAGTGATTACTTTAGTGCTATATTTGCTCTAACAGAATACATACCAAACGAAAAAGGTGAAGCAATTGATCTACCAAGAGGATTATATAAAGTAGATACAATAACATCATTCTTCAAAAAGAATGTAAATGATGTTGAATTAGTAGATGTTGGTCAGCAAACTAAAGTTATATACAAAGTAGTATCGAAAAACATCATACCTTCAAAAGTTTCAGAGGTTGCTGACAAAATAAGTTCAGCCTACCTACTACTTTATCAAGAAGCGATATTTTCGGATTGGAATAAAATGCTAGAAAAATCAGGAAATGTAAAAATAAAGGATATATCAAAGTTCGCAAAAGAGTTATAGCTCACTATTAGCAATAGATAACCATCTTACCCTTATTCTTATTTGGTTAAAAGAGAATTTTGTTATACCTCTTTTCTTTGGATAGTCAGATAAATGTATATCTATATAGTTATTGTCTTTCATTCCTGAAGGTATATCTACTTGAATTTCTTCTAAAACATTTACATAACCAATACCATCACAAAGATAACAATTCCTATTTCCTCCATAACAAACAGGACAAACAGACCTAGCAGGTATTTTTATTTTTAAAATCGCACCCTCTCTAACTTCTTCATCCGTAAGATAAACTACAATATCCTCGCCTAGTTCCTCTAAAAAATCTTCTCTACTAAACTTTTTCCTCAAATCAAAACCAGCTTTCGTTAAGTTTAAAAAAGACATTTTATATTCAACTCTACTTTGATCTACAAATCTTCCCTTTCTTACCTTTTTCTCTTTTTTACTATGAACTTTCTCTTTACTACTCCTATATTTTAAGTAATCCTCATCGTATTTTTTTCTTAACTCAGGGTCAGAAAGCACCTTATAAGCCTCAATTATTATTTTAAAATCTTTATCATTTTTCTTACTTACATCAGGATGGTAAGTTTTTGCTAATTTCCTAAAACTACTCTTTATCTCATCAATTGTTGCTCCAAAATCTAATTGTAATATTTGGTAATAATCAATAAAATTACTCATAATAAAATTTTAGTAAAATAGATACAGATAAAGCAATTAGATTAGAAAACTAAATTAACCAACAATTTTTTTGAATATTGTAGCATACCTATCCAAAGTATTTCTAACCACCCAATCTGGTAAATCAGGTCCAGGGTATGTTTTATTCCAATTTAAAGTTTTTAAATAATCTCTAACAAACTGTTTATCATAACTTTCTTGAGGTTTACCTTCTTGGTAGAGTTCCTTAAACCAAAATCTAGAAGAATCTGGAGTTAAAACTTCATCCACCAGCACCACATCTTCACTTTGACTATAACCAAATTCAAATTTAGTATCGCAGAGTATTATTCCCCTTTCCTCAAGATACTTTGATGCACTATTAAAAATTCCTATACTAAAGTCCCTTATTTTATATATAACATCTCCTACTACATTTTTAGCTTCATCAAATGTTATATTTTCATCATGCCCTATATCTTGCTTAGTAGAAGGAGTGAAAATAGGTTGAGGTAACTTAGAAGACATAACGAGTCCCTCAGGCAGAGTAATACCGCAAATGCTTTTACTTTTCTTATATTCCTCATATCCTGATCCAGCCAAATACCCCCTCACTATACATTCAATTCCATAAATATTTAACTTCCTAACTAACATACTCCTAAACCTTAGCTCTTCCTTATACCTTCCACATTCAGAAGGAAATTCATCAACATTAGCAGTTATAAGATGATTTGGTAAGAGTTTTTTAAAGTAATCAAACCAAAAATAAGAAATCATGTTAAGTATCATACCTTTAAATGGTATAGGCGTAGGTAATATAACATCAAACGCTGAAATTCTATCCGTAGATACCAATAAAAGAGCATCACCCAAATCATAAATGTCTCTAACCTTACCCCTTTTTAGCAACTTTAAATTTTCAAAATTTGAGAAATATAAAGGTTTAAAAGAATTCAATCTTTTTATAGAAATCTCTAAGAAATCTAAAAACTCTTTGATAAGTTTATTCATATTACCCCCTACTCTATAACTATACCCTTAGGATATGAACCAAGTAATTTGACTGAAGAAGCATTATTTTCAACTTCCTTCATAAGTTTTTTTATTTTATCATCCATAATATGGCCTTCAAAATCTATGAAGAATAGATAATCCCACAGCTTTATCCTTGAAGGACGAGATTCAATCTTGGTCATATTCACATTCATATCTTTAAAAGGTTTTATGAGATCAAATAAAGCGCCAGGTTTGTCCTTTATATAACACAATATAGTTGTTTTATCATTACCTGTGGGTTTAAGATCTCCCTCTCCTATAATCCAGAACCTTGTAGTGTTTGTAGGATCATCTTCTATATTGCTTGAAAGAATATTTAAACCATATTTCTTAGAGAGAATTTCATTACCTATAGAAGCTGAACCCTCCTCAGAGGAAGCAATTTTAGAAGCTTCAGAAGTACTCGAAGTTTCAATTATTTCAACGTCAGGCAAATTATTTTCAATCCACTCTTTACATTGACCTAAAGCTTGAGGATGAGAATATAGTTTTCTTATTTTATCAATACTAGTTTCCTTAGATAACAAAGAAAGATGAATACGCAAATAAATTTCTCCTATTATCTTTAGATGAGAATCAACAAATTCATCAAGAGTTTGTACAACAACACCATTGTAGGAGTTTTCAATAGGAATTACCCCAACATCTGCTTTACCTTTAGAAACTTCCTTAAAAATCTCAGATATACTTCTTGTAGGGGCCTTTTCCACATCATACCCAAATCTCTTTACCACAGCTATATCTGAGAAAGTTCCTTCGGGCCCCAAAAAGGCAACTTTAATCCTACCTTGAACATTCCTAGTCATTGAAACAATAAGTAAAAATATATCCTCAATGTACTCATACTTAAGCCCTTTTTCAATAGCAAGAGATCTAACCCTATCAATTACTTTATTTTCTCTATCAGGGTAATATATCGAAAATCCTTTACCTTTTTTAACATTGCCAATCTCAATGGCAATATCTAACCTTCTCTTTATCAAATTAAGAATCTCTTCATCAATTTTCTCTATCTCCTCCCTCAACTTCTCAAGTTTTTCCATCTCAAACCTCCAGATCCATATCTAAAACTTTTTTCATACTCTCAAGAATATAATTTTTCTCTTTTGATAAACCAAGAATTCTAAGGTATTCATTAGCTTTATTATCTCTTTTACTACTCAGGCCAACTTGTTTTAAATCATCAGAAATAAAGTTATATGAAAGCTCATTTGCAGCAGAGACAGCTAAAACATCATTTTTTATATCTGTAGGACTTTCTAAGGGATTATCATGATAAAGTATAACATCAGAAATAAATTGAGGTAAATTCCAATAGTTAGCTAGCATATATCCTACACTATTGTGAGATATACCTATTAAATCTTCTTCACTCTGAGATATAGTTTTATCACTAAAAATAAAGTTTTTTAAGATTTGTACCTTATACTCTTTAATAACACTGCTTAAGACAACTTTTCCTATATCATGTAAGAGACCAGCAACAAAAAATCTTTCAGGATCGTGGTATTTTAACTTTTTAGCTATTACCCTAGCACCACTACCGACTAATATAGAATGTTCCCATAACCCCCTAAAATTACCAAACCAATATCCCGAAACATCTACATCCATAACAGACTTTATAGAAACAGCAAGACAAATACTTCTAACTGTATTGATTCCAAGCACTATAACAGCTTCTCTAACAGTAGCAATAGTTCTAGGGAAACCATAGTAAGCAGAATTCGCCATCTTTAAAACTTTAGCAACAAGGAGAGGATCTCTACTTAGTATGCTCTCTATATCTTGAATACTAACTTCTGGATCTTCTAATTTCTCTAAAAGAATACTAACTACAAAAGGCAAAGGCGCTGTATTCTCTATTATTCTACTCCATCTAGAAACAACTTCTTTGTCCATAATAAATATTATAAATAAACTGACTCAAAGACAACACTAAGAATTATATCCCCATAAGCACCCGAAAAAGAAACTTCTACACAAGGAGATGAATAAGATATAACTCTACCCTTAGATCTACTAAAAATTGGATGAGAAATGGAATAATTTAATCCTTTTCTAAAAGTAGCTTCAATAAGTTTTGCATTAACAATATTGCCAAATTCACCGATACCTGAAAGCAACATTTCTTCATCATCAGGCAACGCATCAACATTGTATATTTTCTTTATTATCTGGGTAGACAAATTTTCATCAATTTCGTATATAACAATACCCTTAAAATCACCTTTTATTTTAAAATAAAAAGAGATTTTTTTCTCAATCTTCTTACCTGTTTTTAGATTAACTTTATTCTTAACAATATCTATACCTATTTTTTGGCAAACATCAATGAGAGAATCTATAAAAGGATTAACTATTTCAAATCTCATACATGCCTCCAAACTTATCAATTAGAAGAAAAGAAATTATAGTTTTCGCATCTTTTATCTTATTTCCCTTTATCATATCTATAATCCTATTGTAATCAATAATCTCAACATCAGTAAACTCATCTTCATCAAGTTCTTTAGCTGTTTCCTCCAAATCTTTAGCAAAAACAATATGTATAACTTCTGAACTATAACCTACTGCAGGGTAATACTCAAAGATCTTTTTAGCATACCTAGCATTATATCCTGTTTCTTCTCTCAGTTCTCTAATAGCTCCTTCTAATATGTCTTCACCTCTTTCCAATTTACCTGCTGGAACCTCATATATATAATCCCTTACTGGATATCTAAATTGTTTTATTAATACAAACTTATCCTGACCAAAGTAAGGTAATATAGCAACAGCATGAGGATAATCTACATAATCTTTTACCATCTCCTTGCCATTATACTCAATCTTATCAGAACAAAACGAAAATGATCTACCTTTATACAATGTCTTCTGGCTAATAATTCTATAATCCATATAACTATATTATTTAGGAACATTGATCATTTTTAAAGTTTTTAAAGAAAATAATTAAAAAAGTAATTTTAAAAATATTGAATAATAACCTCAAGGTAGTTTAATATAAACCCTTGATATGACTAGAGAATTTCTTAATGGTCTTGTAGTTGTCAAAGTAGGAGACATTACAGAAGAAGATGTATGTGCTATTGTAAATGCTGCAAATTCTTCTTTGATGGGTGGTGGTGGAGTAGATGGTGCTATCCACAGAAAAGGTGGACCAGAAATCCTTGAAGAGTGTAAGAAAATAAGGCAAACACAGTACCCTAACGGATTACCAGTAGGCGAAGCTGTAGCAACAACAGCAGGTAACCTTAAAGCAAAATATGTAATACATACAGTAGGTCCTATATGGTATGGAGGAAATCAAGATGAAGAAAAATTACTAGCAAACGCTTACAGAAATAGCCTAAAGTTAGCAGAAGAATTAGGTTGCAAAACAATTTCATTCCCAGCAATATCAACAGGCGCGTATGGATATCCAAAAGAGAAAGCAGCAGAAGTTGTATGTAAAGTTCTAAAAGAATATTCAAGTTCTCCAAAACTAAAAAAAATTAATCTAGTATTCTTCTCCCAGCAAGACTTTGATATATTCGTTAGAGTAGCAGAGAGTTTTATATAAATGGAACAAGAAAAGATACTTTTTTACCTATACTTCTCAATATTATTTGGTACAATCCTTTACATGGTAAGCATAATATCATTTGCCTACTTTTCCAAAACAAAAAGATTAAAAATTATTTCAATAAATGCAGTTATGGCATCAATAGGTTACATAATAGGATCAACAGGTATATTTTTATTAAAGGACAGCAACTTTGTATTCTTTTTTGGTAGCTTAGTTTATTTCACTAAATTTTTCTTTGAAACAAAAATGTCAAATTCATTAAACTACTCCTCAAAAAACTACCTTATATTCCATATAGTAAATGGAATTCTAGTTATAATTTTAATACTATTACCTTTCTTAAAAGTTAATAACAATTTAATCTACATATTCATTGTAATACTGAATAACATTTCTATAAGCACAGGATGGTTTTTAACTAAAAATCTAAGAATATTAAGTATAAATAATATTATTTCTATACTTTTTATACTCGTACTCTACCAGTTACCTTACCTTGGAATACTTTTTTCGTTCATACCCTATGCAATAAATTCAATATACATAACTTCAAAGGAATATCTAAATACTGTAAAATCCCTAGAAGTGCTAAGCGAGCACAAAGATATCATAATAGAATCAAAATTATCACAATTTAAAGATTTCATATACAATCTAATAAATAGGGTTGAAGCAAGATATCCTCAAAGGAAAATGCACTCAATAAATGTAACAAACATCGCGGTAGGAATAAGTCTAGAACTAAACCTTGAGGATAAAATAATACAAACAATAAAAGAAGGAAGTATGATACATGATATAGGATTCATTGGAATAGATCATCGCAAATTAGGAAAAGGTGAAGAAGATCCAGAAATAATAAAACATATTTGGATAGGAAGATACATTTTAGAAAACAGTAATATATTTATAAAATACATACCAATGGTACTTTACCACCACGAAAGAAACGATGGCAGTGGCCCTGAAAGATTAACTGAAAATATAATACCTCTACATGTTAAGATTTTAATAGTTGCAGATAAATTTGAAAGGTTAATAAACGGAAGAGATGGAGAGAAGCTTTCAATAAGTGAAAGCATTAAATTCTTAAAAAAGAACACTGACAAATATGACATAAACATTGTAAATGCACTGGAAAGATTCGTAATGAAGAAGTATTATTACTGATTTATTTTCATAACTTCCAAAAATGCTTCCTGAGGAATACTTACATTACCAATCATCTTAAGTTTCTTTTTACCTTCTTTTTGCTTCTCAAGTAATTTCCTTTTTCTAGTAACATCGCCACCATAACATTTTGCTGTTACATCTTTTCTAAGGGGAGAAATATCTTCTCTTGCTATTATCTTACTACCAATAGCAGCCTGAATAGCAATAGGGAAAAGATGCTTAGGTATAAGTTTTTGAAGTTTTTTAACAAGTTCTCTCCCTTTGTAATGTGCTGAATCTCTGTGTACCAAAAACGATAAAGCATCAACGGGTTTACCATTAACTAATATATCAAGTTTTACAATGTCAGATTCTCTATAACCTATAAGCTCATAGTCCATTGAAGCATAACCAGAGCTAACACTCTTTAAAGTATCAAAAAAACCATATATTACCTCAGCAAGGGGCATTTCATACTTAAGCTCAACTCTTTTACTATCGATGTAAGAGATAGTTTTTTGTTCTCCTCTTTTACTTCTAACTAATTCTATAATGTTACCTAAATAAGTTTCAAGAGTAATTATTGAAACTAATACATAAGGTTCTTCTATACTATCAATCTTTGTAGGATCTGGCATTTCCATAGGGTTTTCAATAAATATAGATGTTCCATCTTTGAGATTAACCTTATACTTTACAGTAGGCATAGTACTTACAACAGATACGCCAAATTCTGTATCAAGTCTCTCCATAACTATTTGCATATGTAATAAACCTAAAAACCCACATTTAAAACCCATCCCCATACTAATAGAATTAATAGGTTCAAATGTTATCGAAGCATCAGTAAGTTTTAACTTATACATAACTTCTTTGAGATCATTGAAGTCTTCATTTTCAGTAGGGAATATACAAGCAAATACCATAGGCTTAGGTTCTCTATAACCAGGTAGAGGAGCATCTGTAGGATTACTAAATAGAGTTATAGTATCACCAACAGAAAAATCCGAAATTGATCTTATATTACCTATAAGATAACCAACTTCACCCGCTGCAAGGTTATCCTTCTTTATAAACTTTAAAGCAATATATCCAACTTCCTCAACCTTATACTTTTTTTGTCCTCCCATAAATAGTATTTCATCTCCAGGATGGACAACTCCATCAAAAACTCTTATTTTAGCAACAACACCTTTGTAGTTATCGTAAAATGAATCGAAAACTAATGCCTTCAAAGGTTTATCAATTCTTCCTTTAGGATGAGGGATTCTTCTTACAATCGCTTCCATTACATCTTGAATTCCTATTCCTTCTTTAGCGCTTATCAAAATAGCATCATCAGCAGGTATACCTAACTCATTCTCTATTTCTCTTTTAGTAGATTCAATATCAGCGCTAGGTAGATCAATTTTATTTATGACTGGAACTATCTCCAATCCTTCTTCAAAAGCAAGTAGAAAATTAGTAAGAGTTTGAGCTTGAACTCCTTGAGTAGCATCAACTAACAATAAAGCACCTTCGCAAGCTTTTAGTGCTCTTTTAACTTCAAAGTTAAAATCAACATGCCCTGGAGTATCTATAAGATTAAAAAGATAGGTATTTCCATCCTTAGATCTATATTCAAATGTTGCTGATTGAGCTTTCACAGTAATTCCATGTTCTCTCTCAACTGGCATAAAATCTAAAGCAGGTGCATCATCATTTGTCTTTTCTTTAACCCCCCCAAGTTCCAAAAGTCTATCAGCAAGAGTAGATTTACCGTGATCTATATGCGCAATTATTGAAAAATTTCTTATTCTTGTAATATCAAACATAATTCCATTAATTCTATAAGTTTATTTTATTTCTTATCAATCAAAGCTTAGAAATTAAATTTTTGCTTCTCGTCCACATACTCTATTAGTGAGGGCTTTGACTTTATTTAGTGATAAATCTCATTTTTAAATTACAAATTCCTAATCCTAAATTCACAAGTTAGTTAAGTAGATTTTATTATATCAATCTTATTTTTCGCTACTTCCTTTACAGAAAAATTCTTAGCCCTATCAATTAAGTAATTTCTAAGCCTTTCTTTAGAAAAAACACCACTATAGAAACCTTCTAGAATTCTAGCAAGATCCTCAGGATCATCTTCTTTGAATATAAATCTACTATCTCCTATAACTGCTGGTATCTCCCCCGAAGATGATCCAACACAAGGCGTACCACAAGCCATAGATTCAACAAGAACTCTCCCAAATTGCTCTTTCCACCAAGATTTAGTCCTTGAAGGCAAAACTAAAACATCTATTGCTTTATAAAATTCAAATATTTTATCTAGATTCAAAGAACCTAAGAAAAAAACTTTAACCTCTAACCTTTCAGAAATATCCATAAGTTCCTTGTAGTAATTCGAACTTGTATCAATGCCACCAACTATATACAAAGCAATGTCCTCTTTACCTTTCTCTTTCATTATACGCATAGCAAAAAGTATTATGTCTATTCCTTTCTCTTCAGCTATCCTACCTACATAACCTATCTTTAATTTAAAATCCTGAGCCTCTGGCAAAAAAATACTTTTTGACTCTTGAGAATTAATTGAAAAAATATAATCATCAACAAAATAAGAAGTGGTAAAGATGTTTTTATTATACCCTTTCTTTCTATAAACTTCTTTACCATCAACTGAAGGTACAACAACTAGAGAATCAGAATTTTTCAAAGAAAACCATTCAAACAATCCAAAAGGGAATGGATGCTTTTTAAAGATATTTTCATCACTTTCGATAACAATTTTTGATTTTGGAGATAAGAGTTTCGCAAGAAGCACAACAGAGAAACAGGCAGTAGAATAAGGCTCTTCCTTTATATAAATAACATCAAATTTTTCTTTAAATATAATAGCCCCAATCTTGAGAAGATTTAAATAAAAAAACGCCCTTACGTGATTAGTAAAAATAGTTTTGAGAGGATAGACCTTATAAAGACTATCAAAATCGATGTATTCAAAACTTTGATATTTTGCAGCCTCATACCAAGACGAAGAAGTTATTATAGTGAGTTCAATATTACCATCTTGAACCATCTCTTTAAAAAGTTTCCTATAGTTTTTTTCAACGGCACCATGCCAAATAAACAAAACTCTCATAACTCCAGCATTTTATAAAATGGGAAAATATAATCTCAAATAAAAGGAATAATCCTTAGAAAACTCTTCTTGCTTCTCACCTACCTTGTAAAGCGTAATAGGACTATTCAACTCTTACAAATTCAAAATCATAAATCACAAATTCTAATAAAATTTTAGAAAGTATATTCAGTATTCTTTCATCCTAAAGAAAAAAATAAAATCTTAAAGTCATAAAAGATAATAATTAGCAAATCTCTAAGAAATATATTTAAAATTCGATAAAGTAAATAAAAGGAGAACTAAAACATGGGTGAAGGTAGATTTGAAAAAACTATTGCTTGTATAGGAGCAGGTTACGTAGGCGGACCAACGATGGCTGTTATTGCTTATAAATGCCCTAAATACAAAGTAATTGTAGTTGATATTAGCGAAGAAAGGATAAGGAGATGGAATTCAGATTTACTACCTGTTTATGAACCTGGATTAGATGAAATAGTGAAAGAAGTAAGAGGTAAAAACTTATTCTTCTCAACTGATATAGAAAACGCAATAAAAGAAGCTAGCATAATATTCGTTAGTGTAAACACACCTACTAAAGAATATGGCGAAGGCAAAGGAATGGCAGCAGATCTTTCATACTTAGAAAATTCAGCAAGGCAAATATTAAAATACGCAAATTCAGACAAGATAATCGTAGAAAAAAGTACAGTACCGGTAAGAGCAGCAGAAGCAATTGAGAGAGTTTTATCAACTTCAGAAAAATATAAGTTTGAAGTAATTTCAAATCCAGAATTCCTAGCAGAAGGTAGCGCTATAAAGGATCTATTAAACCCAGATAGAGTACTAATAGGATCAAAAGAAACACCTTCTGGTATAAAAGCTAGAGAAGAAATAGTCAAGATATATGAAAATTGGGTACCTAGAGAAAAAATAATAACTTCAAACATATGGAGTAGTGAATTATCAAAACTAGCAGCAAACGCATTTTTGGCTCAGAGAATATCTTCAATAAACGCAATTTCAGCATTATGCGAAAAGGTAGGTGCAGATATTGATGAAGTAGCAAAAAATATTGGAATGGACAATAGAATAGGTCCTAAATTCTTAAAGGCTAGCGTAGGATTTGGGGGATCTTGTTTCAAAAAGGATATTCTAAATCTCGTTTACATCTGTAAAACATACGGACTTAATGAAGTTGCAGACTATTGGCTAAGAGTAGTTGAAATAAACGAATACCAGAAATCAAGATTTGTAATAAATATGATAAGAGAAATGTCAAACACTCTAGCGAATAAGAAAATAGCAGTTTTCGGATTTGCATTTAAGGCAAACACGAATGACACAAGAGAAAGTGCCGCAATCACTATAGTTAGAAAACTATTAGAAGAAAGGGCAATCGTTAATATAACAGATCCAAAAGCTTTAGAAAATGCTAGAAAAGACCTTGAAGGGGTAAAAGGAATAGTAAATTACATAGAAGATCCATATGAAGCAGTCAAAGATGCTGATGCCATTGCAGTATTAACTGAATGGGAAATCTTTAAAAAACTAGATTATGAAAAAATATATACTATGATGAGGAAACCTGCTTTTATATTTGATGGAAGAAATATACTTGATCATAATTTACTTTACAAAATGGGTTTTAATGTCTACCCTATAGGTAAACCACCTTTAACACATTTTGAGAGGTTCTAAAATGGGGAAGAGAATTCTAGTAACAGGTGGAGCTGGTTTTTTAGGTAGTCACTTATGTGAAAGATTACTTGAAGAAGGTAACGAAGTAATATGTATTGATAATTTCTTCACAGGTAGAAAAGAAAACATATTACACCTGTTCAGAAATCCAAAATTTGAACTTATAACACACGACATAATAAATCCAATAAGCTTAAGAGTAGATGAAATATATAACTTCGCTTGTCCTGCTTCTCCACCTCACTACCAATATGACCCTATTTTCACAATGAAAACAAGTGTAATAGGTATGTTAAACATGCTAGAATTAGCAAGGTTCAACAAAGCAAAAATTATGCAAGCATCCACTTCAGAAATATACGGAGATCCTTTAGAGCATCCTCAAAAAGAAAGCTATAGAGGTAATGTAAATCCAATTGGACCCAGAGCTTGTTATGATGAAGGTAAAAGAGCAGCCGAGACACTGTGCTTTGACTATTGGAGGAAGTACGAAACCAAAATAAAAGTAATAAGGATCTTTAACACTTACGGACCAAGAATGAGAGAAGATGATGGAAGAGTTGTAAGCAACTTTATAGTACAAGCTATAAAAGGAGAAGACATAACTGTTTATGGGGATGGAAACCAAACAAGAAGCTTTTGCTATGTAAGCGACCTAATAGATGGAATAGTAGCTATGATGAACTCTGAAGATGAGCTGAGAGGTCCTATAAATTTAGGAAATCCTAGTGAATTCAAAGTGATAGAACTCGCTGAAATGGTCATCAAATTAACTAACTCAAAATCAAAAATAGTTTTTAAACCATTACCTGAAGACGATCCAAAGATAAGAAAACCTGATATAACAGTTGCTAAAGAAAAACTTAATTGGGAACCTAAAGTACCCCTAGAAGAAGGACTAAAGGAAACTATAAAATACTTTAGAGAATACCTAGGCATAAACAAAAAATTAGGTTTTTTCTAATTACTCCAGATGAGCAATATAAAGAAAAATTATGTATTAAGTACCATAGTTCCAATCCTTAATTCCATATTTCCACTGATAGTTCTCCCCTATGTCTCAAGAATACTTGGTCCTGAGAACTTAGGTAAAGTTAATTTTGCACTTTCGTGGGTAAGTCTATTTATAACATTTGCAAGCTTTGGGATAAGCTTTCACGGAACAAGAGAAATTGCAAAAAACAGAGAAAATGAACATAAACTAAAAGAAGTATTCTCTGAAATTCTACTACTTCAAATCTTAACAAACATCATAGTATCTATAGTTTATATTCTAAGTGTATTTACAATAACCGATTTAAAGCAAGACATACCTCTATTCTTAATAGTAGGCTTACAACTTTTCCTAAACTTCGCTTCATTGGGATGGTTCTTTGTAGGAATGGAAAAATTTGGTTACATCTCACTTAGAAATTTTATATTTAAAATAATATCACTAATTTTCCTATTTCTCATGGTCAAAAATCAAACAAACTACAGAGAATTCGCATTTGTAATGGTCTTTTCAATAGTAGGATCAAATTTATTAGATTTAATTTTTTCGCTTAAGTATTTCAACTTAAATCCTATAAAACTAAGCCAAATTTTCAAACACATAAAACCTTCGTTTATATTCTTCTTAGCTTCATCACTAAGCATACTATACAACGGCATTGATATGATAATATTACAATTCATTAAACCTGCTGACTATGAAAAGGCATTAGGAATATTTGGTATAAACAAAAGAATAATACTATTTGCTTTGTTCTTAATCAACTCACTAATAAATGTAAACCTTTCAAGATCGTCTTATTACATAGGAAACAACAATCAAGAACTTTACCAGAAATTCCTGATAAAATCATCAAAATTCGTCATATTTCTGACACTACCAACTGCTGCCATAACTTTTATTCTATCAAAAGAAATACTCAGTATAATTGGTGGGAGTAAGTTCATTGAAGGTTATATCTCACTTTCAATACTATCTTTAGCTGTACCAGTAATAATAATAAGGAATATAATTGAGGCACAAGTTTTAAACCCTAATGGTAAGGAAAAGTTTATACTTTTAGGAAGCATCGGATCATTTATTTCATTTATCCTTCTCTCATATCTAACAATTTATAGTTACTCTTACATAGGTTTATCTTGGATCTTTTTAGTAGCTTATCTAATAGATCTATCAATACTTCTTTTATCAACTATAATTAACCTAAAAATACTACCATTTGATAAATCCTTAGCAAATTATTTTATTATTACTATCCTACTATCACCAATATTCATAATGTTTAAAGGTTTCATTACCTTGTATATACAAAAACTAAACTTTCCTTATTTAATTTCAGATGCAATATTAATTATCTTAATATCAACATTGTTTTTATCAATGTATTACCTAATAAACTTTTTAGCGAAAGACGAAATTCCAAAGGAATTTATTGAATTAGTGAAAAAGATAATATCAAGAAAGTAAAATTAATACTTCAGATTAGATTTTTTTTCTTCCAATTCACAAATTTTATTGTACAACCTTTCAACTATTTTATCCCATACAAAATTCTGTCTAACATGCTGTTTCATTTTTTCAGCTTTATCTCTAACATACTCAGGGTGATCAATAGCATACTGTAGTTTTTCGGCAAATTTATCTACATCTCCAATAGGAACAATATCTCCACATTCTTCGTTATTAGTTAGATCTTTTGCACTAGTAACATCAGTTGTTATTAGATAATTACCAAAGTATCCAGCCTCCGCCATAACAATACCAAAACTTTCGAAATTAGATGTCATAACAAATATCTTTGATCTATTATATAAATCATATAACTTATTCCTATCAGAAATGTGCCCCGTAAAAATTATTTTCTCCCTCAGTTTAGGGTATTTTTCAAAATATTCTTCCAAAAACTTCTCAAATTCTGGGTTTAACATCCTTCCAGCTATAATAACCTTAAAATCTCTAAGATTAACTTTGCTTAAAGCTTGTAAAAGCATTTCATGATTCTTTTGAGGAATACCTACCTTAGCAGCAGTCATTATTATGTTTTCTTTTTCTTCAAAATTTTTTACTTTAATTCCAGATTGGTTTATAAAGTATTCATCTATACCATAAGGCTGATAATAGAATTTATGAGCATAATCTTTATATAAGTCTTTTAAAACTTTTTCACCATAAATAGTTTCCGTTGAAAGTAAATCAACTTTCTTTAGAAACAAGGGCTCAATAACATTATAAGCAATAATATTTCTAATGGAATTAGTAGGATGTTTAAGCAAAAGAGATTTAGGAAATTCTTTTAGGCTTCCTAGGTCGTTGTCCAATGTAATATACGCTATTCCATTAGGATTAAGCATCTTGTAAATTATAACATATAACATACTTTGTAGTGAGTAATGAAATAAATGTAATACATCTATCTTTTTTGAATACTTTAGTAAATACTCTATAATAGCTCTATCAAGTCCAAATAATATACCTCTCCTCTTCAAAAAGAATAATTTCAATCCTTTAACAACATCTTTGTGATAAGTAAACTTTTCAACTTGTAAAAACCATTTTTTTTGATATTCATCTAAATCTTCTTCACTTTCATTCCTGTAAGTAACAAGAGTAGAACTATAACCATAATTCTTGTACATTTTGTAAGGTATCTGTCCTGTCATCTTTACAAGATCAACATTTACAGCAAATTTTAATATAGTTACGAACCTTTTACGGTTCTTGGTATCCATATATAAATACTCCTAATAAAAAATCAAATTAGTATCAATTATACAAATATACAATTGATATATTCAAACAAATAATTTACCCCTAGCTATAATAAAAACCATCTTAAAAATAGCTTTCCTAAATTTCTAGTAAAGCTTTTGTGGTACAAAAAACCATGTTTTACTACTTTTAGTAATCTAACAAACCTATTTATATTTTCAACTTCCACAAAAAATTGAACTAACTCTAATATTTCATTTGGTAGAATATTACCATATCTTTCAACAAAATCTTTTGCTTGTAGTTGAAGAGCTTTAAGATCTTTTTTGAACTTATAAAATTCTTCTTTAAATTTTATAATCTTATTTTTGATAGAGGTAAAATCAAAAACTTCAGCACCAGATACATTCTTACCATGTTGTCTGTAAAGTGCTGTTGGAATATCTATGTATTCTATTTTACCTAAAGCACTAACAACTAACGATAACCAATTATCATGCATTATAGCATTAGGAGGAAAAGGCAATGAGAGATCTTTTGCTTTCTTATTTATCATCATCGTAAAACCAGGTCCTACTGGAGTTTGTAAAGCTCAGCAAAGCTCTTAATACTACCATTAACACATATATAGTCCCAAAAATACATTAATTTTTTCATCCACCACCTTAGTATTCGTATATACAAGCAGTGGAATATCCTTTCCACATTTTTTTTAAGTTCTAGCATTTTGCTGAGTGTTATCTCTACTTTATTAGGTAACCATACATCATCTTGATCTGCAAATATTACGTAATCTTCAGAAGATTTTGCTAAAAGTAATTCAAAATTTCTTAAAGCACTACCTGTAACGATATTATCATTTATTAAATTTATAATATCAGGATATTTTTGATTGTATTCCATAAGTATTCCTAATGTTTTATCTTTTGAACCATCGTCATGTATAGTTATCTTTATATTTTTATATGTTTGCCAGAGAAGCGATTCTAAAAGCTCTTTTATATATTTTTCTCCATTGAATGTAGCAACTAATATTTCAACTTTTGGTCCCTGATTAGACATAGTTTTTGTATAACCTCTCTAAAGTTTGATCTATCAACCTAGCATGTGCCTCCCAAGTTCTATTCTTAAGTATAAAATCTTTGATTGAATAATCTCTTGGTCTACTTAAAGAATCCATAATTGCTTTTCTAATACCTACAATATCAAACGGCTTTACATAACTACCATACCCATCGTAATACTCCTTAAATACAGGGATATCACTCAAAACAAGGTTATTACCAAAATAACCTCCTTCTAAACCAACTATACCAGCAGTCTCAGCAAGAGATATAAATGCCAAAACCTTAGAGTTCTTATACGCTGAAATTAAAGTCTCCTTATCAAGAACTGGTAAACAGAGTATATCATTATCCCCATCTACCAACTTATGAAATTCTTCTTTTAACTCAGGCTCTATATCATTGCACCCCGTTAAAACTAATTTTACGCCACTTCCTTTAAGAGCTTTCACAAGAGATAATTGATTTTTCCTTACTGAAATTCTAGCAGATGGATAAAAAACAAAATCTCTAACTTTATACTTACTATAAAACAAATCTTCACTCACCTTATCCTCATTCTCCAAAATATAACTAGGAAGACCTAAATAAGCAACTTCTATCTTATCGCGACTAATACCAAAAATATTAGCTATTTCATTTCTCTCAACTTCAGAATTTACAAAAATATAATCACATAACTCTAGAATCCTTTTTTTAGTATTCAAAAAATTTTGAAAGGGTAATCTAAATAAAATATTACCTAAAACTTTGTAGTAAAGATAGTTTTTTACTCTTACGAATATAGGTTCACAAATGATTTTAACTCCCTTACTTTTTAAAAATTCAAGTACCTCTGGATTAAAATGAGTAAAACCAAAAATAAAAAGTATATCAAAGTCAATATTTTCATTATACCAATCAAAAGGTTTTACATCATAACCAAGTTTCTCAAGTGCTTTTAAAGCTTCAAAAGATTGTGTCACTCCACCCCCTTTATCCATGCAAAGGGGATAAGAAAGCATAAACCTTATTCTCTTCATATATTGTTTAAAATTATAAAAAGCTAGAATCATATATAACAAATTACAAACTAAACTTTAATTAAACTTACCAATTTATACCTCATACAGCAGAATACTCAATTTAGAAAGAATGTTAAATAAAAATTTATAATTAATAAGATGACATATTGGCAGTTCGTTATAAGAAGGTTCTTATCAAACAAACTAGGAATTACAGGACTTTATATGGTCTTAGTATTAATATTTATAGCACTTTTTTCACCTTTTCTTGCAAATGATAAACCTATCATTTGTGTAATTGATGGTAATATTTATTTACCAATAATTTACCCTCCAAGAGAATTGGACTTTTCTAAAGCAAGCTTTAAGATTATGCCACCTATTCAAAAAAATCCCTACAAAATAGATCTTAATAAAAAACTACTTCCTCCTTCGCCTGAACATCCTTTTGGAACAGATGATCTAGGCAGAGATGTGCTTGCTAGAATGATACACGGTACGGCAATTTCAATATCAGTTGGTGTTGTAGCAGCAGGAACTGCTTTCTTGATAGGAACAACACTAGGATTAATCGCAGGCTATTTTAGAGGAATAGTTGATACAATCATAATGAAAACGATAGAAGTATTTATGACATTCCCAACAATATTTCTAATACTAACAATTCTAGCATTTCTACCACCTAACATATACAACATAATGTTTGTTATAGGGCTAACAGGCTGGACAGGAGTTGCAAGATTAGTAAGAGGTGAAACATTAAAAGTTGTAAATATGGATTATGTTAAAATATCTCTAATAACAGGTGCTAATAACTTCTACATAATTACAAGACATGTACTGCCAAATGCGATAAATACTGCTTTAGTGTCCTTAATATTCGGAATAAGTGGAGCAATATTAGTAGAATCCTCTCTTAGTTTTCTAGGTCTAGGAGTACAACCACCTACACCAAGTTGGGGTAATATACTTTTGGCAGGAAACCAATACATAGACTACGCTTGGTGGTTAGCAGTATTTCCAGGAATAGCTATATTCTTAACTGTAACATCCTTAAACCTTTTAGGAGAAGCACTAAGAGATGCTATGGATCCAAGAGTATACATGGAGTAATCTATGGTATTAGGTAAAAAAAACTTTTTAATCTTAGGTTTTACAAATAGAACAGGTTTTCATGTAGCAAAGTTTTTAGTTAAAAAAGAATGCAATGTGTTTATCACAGATAAGGTAAGAGATAATGAAAAAGAAAAACTACTTGAAGAGGTAAAAGAAGTTGGTAAAGGAAATGTAATTGATCTATTAGGTACAGAAGATGTTCCTCTAAATGAAATAGATATAATTATATCTAGTCCAGGTGTACCTCTAGAAAATCCTATAATACAGTCTGCACTAAAAAAGGGCATTGAAGTTATAGGAGACATTGAACTATTTTATAACCTTAACCCCAACATAAGATATTTTGCTATAACAGGTACAGACGGCAAAACAACTACTACAAATCTAACTTACCAAATACTAAAATCTCATTTACCAAACACATTTATGGCAGGAAACGTAGGAATACCAATATTCTCACTAGAAGGAGAAATTGAGAATTTGGTAGTTGAAATAAGCAGTTTCCAAATAGATACAACAAAACTATTTAGACCATTTGTAGGAGCAATAACCAACATCGCGAAAGATCATCTTGATAGATACCATTCCTTTGAAGATTATACAAATTCAAAGTTCTCACTATTCAAAAACTCAAAAGAAGAAGACTTCGCAATCTTAAATATATCGCTACTACCTTACTTAACCAGTAGAAATATAAAACCGCAAAAAATATTTTTTTCAGCGTTCTCAGGTAAGTTAGAAACACAACATAATCAAGTTTATTTAAAAGATAACTTCATTTTCTTGAATGATGAAAAAATAATTAATACAAAAAAAGTAAAACTTATAGGTAAACACAACATAGAAAACATCATGATAGCAGTAGCAACAGGTAAAATAATGAATATACCAAACGAAAAAATGGAGGAAGTTGTTTATAACTTTACTCCTCTACCACACAGAATGGAATTTGTAAGAGAGCTTAATGGAATTAAGTTCATAAATGACTCAAAAGCAACAACGATAAACGCAATGATTAGTGCAATAAAAAGTATAGATAATCCCATAATACTAATCGTTGGTGGGCTTGACAAAGGAATGGATTTCTCAGAAGCGATACCTATAATAAAAGAAAAAGTAAAATATCTAATAGCAATAGGTAGTACAAAAAATTTAATCATTGAAAAATTAGTTCAAAGTAGATATAAAAAATGCCAAAAGGTAGAAACACTTGAAGAAGCAGTAAAATCAGCAAAAGAATTAGGTAAAAGTGGAGATATAGTACTTTTTTCACCTGGGTACGCTAGCTTTGATATGTTCAAAAATTACGAAGATAGAGGAAATAAATTTAAAGAAATAGTAAATAGCCTATGATAATAGAAGTAAAAGTAAAACCAAAATCATCAAAAGAGGGATTTTTAAAAATAGAAGAAAGGAAATTCGAGGTAAGCGTAATTGAGCCACCCGAAAAAGGTAAGGCAAATAAAAGAGTCATAGAAATACTATCAGAACACTTCAAAGTACCAAAGAGCAATATAAAACTCATAAAAGGAGAAACATCGAAAATAAAGTTATTTGAAATAACTATTTAAACTCCTTACCTATTTTCAAAAAGCCATAAGGATAAGAAGTAAACAATCTGCTAAAAGATACAAAATATCCACCTTCTAATACCAAATCAAAACCTTCAAAGAATAATGAGATCCTAGGAGAAATCATAGTTCCACATAATAAACTTTCATAAATTTCATTATAACCATTTAATAAAAAAGAAATACTCACAGGAATAGATATTGAAATAGTAGGAGATAATGGTAAGAATAATGAAGGAACTAACTTAAACTCAAAATAAACACCTTTGAAGTCATAATAAGAATTTATACTAGGAGCAATGGAAATAAATTCAATAGGAGAAAAATAATAAGATAAATTCAAAAAGATCTCTTCTGAAGTAAATATATTTTCTTTTATAACACCACCAAACTCAAAAGAAAGATCAGAAATGGAATAAATACCCTTTAAAGTTAAGAAAAATCTATCAGGTATCAAGAATCTTTGAGGAAATCCATTCTTAAGAAAAACATCAGAAGATAAATTGAACTCTATGTTTTCAAAACCTTCATAAATGAAAACACTTTGCCTAAGGAAGAGTGAAGAATTATCATTAGTGTATTTTTCAAAATATCTATCCATAACTGATAATGAAATGTAAGACGAAAAAGCATGTAACCTAGTAGAAATAAGTAATAAAACTACCAAAAAAATAACTCTTTTCATACTACCTACTTTTTTTCATCTTTTCTTTCATAACATCACTAAACTTTCTATATCCATAAGGAATTTCAAATTCTTTATCAGCAACTCTCTGTTTCGAAACAGAGCTAACCTGAATAGATATAAGCACATTTCCTTTAGAATCGCTAACAATTCCCTTCAATGGGAAAATACCATTCTTGTAAAGATAGTGATTAGCTTTAGCTAAAACTAAACCTTCACCTCCTATTCTTTGCATACCAACTAAAAAGTCAATACCAGGTATAATATCTCTAGTTCCCCATATTTCAACTTTATATTCATTATCAGAGTAAGTATATTTTATAACATTAAAATCTAAATATTTTCCATTACCTTCTTCCCTTAAAGTAATAGGATCTTGTTCAAGATTTTTAATCATAGTATCAAGAGGCAATTCCATATAGTATTTATCAGTAAGAGACACAAAAATACCTTTCTTATTAGAAAAATCTATTATTGGATAACCATTATTAGTTTCAGAAATTTGCTTTTGAGGCATCATCTTCATTTTCTGCCCCTTAATGAATATCTGAGCAGAATTAGTCATAATTTTTGAATTAAACTCAACACCCAATACTCCCTCAAACTCTTCAGCAAAAACAAAAGATTCAAGCACAATCAAACTAAAAATCACAAACAATATCTTCTTCATAAAACCTCCTAAAACCCTATGTATTTCATTTTACTTCTATCAAAAAACTAATCAACTATGTTTAAACTTTATTATAACTCTTAACTCTATTCTATTTTTAGATTTCTTCTCTTTTAATCTTTCTATCAATCAAAAATAGTGTAGCAAAAACTAATACAACCATAAATACTGACACAACAAAGATGTCAAAAGTTAAATCACTTAATCCTAATTGTTTTATAACGCTACCTCTATAGATCTTCACAGCATAGTAAGGTGGAAATACATAAACAATAGGTCTTAACCAAGAAGGCATTGCCTCCATTGGCAATATAACATTACCAAAAAACAAAGGTAATACAGCAATCAAAACTCCTATCCTTATGGATTCAAAATTCTTCATAACTATTCCAATCATAATACCAATCGATATAGACAATATGAAAAATATAAAATAACCAAAGGCAGCAATCCACATACCTTGATTAAAGTTCATATCAAATAAAGGTATGGAAACTAGATACATCAAAAATGTACTTAATGAAATAACAATCAAAAATACTATCAAATATGAAGTAAAAATTTCAAAGGAAGAGTAATCTTTAAAATTTATTTTAGTTCTATCCTTGAAAACAACAAAAGCAACTAAAATTACAAGTATAAAGAATACTAATATAGTTATCAAGCCCGGAAGAAGATAATCACCAAAAACAACATTATCAATACCCATCGCTCCTTCTATTTCAAGAGGTAAGGGATTACTTCCAGTTGAACTTTTTGCTATATTCATAAATGTATTCATAATAGTTGAAGTTAATACTCCTGCAACAATAAGACTACTTTTATCTATTTTAAGTTTTATCTTTTCAGACAACTGATAATTAGGATCTTCCATCTTTATCATCATTTCCTTAGTTAAATTTCTTGGGAATACCATAATTCCATAAGCCTTACCTGATTTGATCATCAAAAAAGCTTCTTCCTCATTCTTAACTTCAATTGCTTTTATAACTTTTTTGTCAACTTTATCAATGAATTATTTTGAGATGGAAACATCTCCCATAAAAGGCATTTGAATTGGCTCATCGTAATTAACAATAGCCAAAGGTACCTCTCTAACACCATCACCAAATATAAGCCCTATTATACCTATTAAAATAAAAGGAACTAAAATAACTGCTACTAGAATCTTTTTATTATCTTCAACTACCTTTATCATAAATTGCATCAAATCACCCCAAGTTAAGATTATAAATATATATATTAGAACTTTCAACAGATTAAAAATTAAAGATTCTAGAAAAATTCTTGTTTAAACCTTATTTTGACAAAGTAGAATATGCATATTATATTTGTTTATTATACAAAGCATGACAAAGAAAGTTTTAATTATTATACTATTCTTACTCTCAGTAAGATCTTCATTTGGTTATGAAATCCTTCCATTTGAAAAGTTAGAAAAAGGAATGAAAGGATATAGTTTAACAAGGTGGAACAATAATGAAGTAAAAAGATTCAATATAGAAGTTATAGGAACACTAAGAAATAATCCAAAATCAGGAGTAGTAATAGCAAAAATAAATGATGAAGAAATAAGTAAAACTGGAGTAGTAGCGGGAATGAGTGGCAGTCCAGTATACATTGACGGTAAGTTAGCAGGAGCAATTGCCTTTACATGGAACTTCTTAAAAGAACCTATAGTAGGGATAACCCCAATTGAAGAAATGATAAAGTTAAGAGATTACGAAGAAAAAACAGTCTCCCTACCATCAGATTTTAAATACACAACACCAATACTATTAAGTGGTTTATCTAAGCAAACAAAAGAGTTTTTAGAAGAAAAGTTCAAAGACAAAAATTTAACATTAATAGATTCTTTCTCTTTATTTTTAAGTAGGTATAGTCAAAACAAAAGTTTACCAGAAGAAAACAAAATAATAAAAGAAAACCCATTCAAAGAAGGAGATGCAATAGGAATAAATTTGGTAAGCGGTGATGTGGAAATAACAGCAATAGGTACAGTTACCCTCGTTGAAAGTAATAAAATATTCGGTTTAGGTCATCCGGCCTTTCTAGGAGGTAAAGTAGAAATACCAGTATCAGAAGTTGAAATATTAACTATTGTTCCTAGACAAGACATATCTTTTAAAGTAGGAATACCTAAAAATATCGTAGGAACAATGAAATTTGATGGCAGCAGTGGGATATTTGCAGAAATTGGTCAAATACCTAAAACTATAGAACTATCTGTAAATGTTGATAACGAATTATACTATTATAATATAGCCAATGTAAAAGAACTATTCTCTACTTTACTTCCAGCTGTACTCAGTGAATCAATACTTAGGACGAAAGGAATATTTGGAGAAGGTAATATAGAAATTAACTGTAATATAGGTTTCAAGTTTGAGGGAGTAGAAAACAAATTCTCAATTGATTTTAAAGACATAATACCAGTATATAGTAAAAATATAGGATACTCGCTATCAATATCTGATGTAGCATCAATAATTGATTTTTTAATATACAATCCTGTTTTTAAAGCAAACATTGATAAAATTCATGTAAGTATAAATACTAAACCTGTAGATATAGGTTTTATAACATTTATAATACCATCGAAACAAGAGGTATCACCTGGAGAAAAACTGAAAATAACCGTAGGAATTAAAAAATTTAGAGATGAAATAATAACAAGAGAATTCGAACTAAAAATTCCAAATTGGGTAAAACCAGGTACAAAAATTACAATAGGAGCCATGAATAAAGCAACACGAGCAATACAAAAACTTACTTCATTCCCTGAATCAATGACTTTTGATACCTATGAAAAACTCTATAAATTCATATACCAAGACCTACGAGTGGAAAAACTATTAGTTTTTGTTGAGATACCTTCTGTTAACTTTGCAATAGGAGGATACACCTATAATCTATTACCTAATTACCTCTCAACTTCTTTTCTATCAAACCCAAAAAACAAAAATACCATTCCATACACAATTGAAGAAGAAAGCTTAGAGGATTCCCCTATAACTGGTTCAGCAAGCACATACATCTTCGTAAAATAATCATCTATTTTTTAAAGCAAATTCGTAAACCTTAAAAGTATCGTTTATAAATCTATCATAAGAATAAATATCAAGATACTTTTTTAACTTTTCAATCTTAGTTTTCCTTTTTTCATAATTATAAAACTCTTCTATCTTCCTAACCAAACTTTCAATAGAGTAAGGATCAAAAAACAAATCATTATCTTCAAAGAATAACTCTCTAAAAGTCTTAATGTCAGAAACCAAAGGTAAAGTTCCAAAATTTATGCTTTCAAAAGGTACAAGACCAAAACCTTCATATAGAGATGGTACTAAGACTATCTCAGCATTTTTGTAGAAAGAAACAAGTTCTTCATAACTTACATTCTCTAAAACTAAAATTTTATCTTTAACACTACTTCTTCTTAATGCAAAATCAACTTCATCTTCTTCATCAAACCTTTTACCAATGATAACTAAACTTAACTCAGGAAATTGTTTACTAATAAGTTCCATAGAATCGATGAGAAATGATAAATTTTTGTGTTTTTTCCTATTACCTACTGAAAGGATATACTTACCTAAATTATATTTTTCTTTAACATTAACTTCTCTAACTTCCTTAGAGAACGGATTAAGAGCTGGATTATAAACAACAAATACTTTATTCTCATCGACCCCAAAAAGATCAAGAAGATCATTTTTAGTAGAATTTGAAACACAAATTACAGCACTAGAATGTTTTAAAGAAGATTTTAAGATAGTTTCACCGATTTTTCTCTTCAAACCGCTAGAATAAGAAAACTTAAACTGTATGAGATCATGAATAGTAATAACAAATGGCAATACCGAAAGAATAGATTTGTTATAATTTACGTAATGAACTAAATCTACTTCATTTTTTACTCTCAACTCTGCTATAAAAGTATTAATCTGCTCCTCGATAGAATATATTGAATTAGAAGTATGGATAATATTAACCCCCTCAAAAGGTTTTTCAATAAAACTGCCCATAAGATAAACTTTCTCAAGTTTAGGTAAAATACCTTTTAAAAGTAATTTAGTATATGTACCAATTCCTGTTCTATCTATACTTCTACCATCAACTAGAACTTTCATAAAAGTATGAGAATTTTTACAATAGTCAAAGCTTCAAATCAAACTTAGATATAGTTTTCACAAATTTTTTATAGCATCAATTGGTTTCATTTTAGCAGCATGTCTTGAAGGTATAATAGATATTATAGACGAAACTATAACTCCCAAAACTAAAGCTCCAAATAAACTTCCAAAAGTAATTGACCACTTAATTACATTATCCATAGGGAAGTTCATATTAGAGAGAGAGGAACTAAAATCAATACCCCATATAGATAGTGGAATATTTATAAGAACACCTAACACAATACCCAACACTGTACCTATACTACCTAAAATTGTACCTTCAAGCGTAAAAAGAACTAAAATTTTTCCATTACTAAGTCCCATAGATTTCAAAATACCTATTTCTCTTCTCCTCTCAAGTATAACCATCATCATTATACTCATTATAATAAAAGCACCAAGGAGTACTATTACAAAGTAAATGAAATTATATATCTTAACAGACTGCTCAAGAAGTCCAACAAAACCACCAGAATTCCTCCAATCAACCGCTTTAAGATAACTAAACCTTTCATCAGAAGAAAATTCTTTGTTTATCCTATCAGCAATCCAAGTGGCGTCATTGTAGTGCTTAACCATCAATATAATTTCTTGAGTAGCATCTCCAGAACTCAATATTTCTTTGGCATCTTTAATAGAGATCATTAAAACATTATCATCAAGAGCATTCAACCCAGTTGAAAATATACCAACAACCTTAAGTTTAGCTCTACGCACATTCAAATTATTACCACTAACAATAATAGAAAAAGAATCTCCAACCTTAAGCCCAAGTGCCTCTGCTACTTTCTTACCTACAATAACTTCTCTATACTTATCATTTCCTTCTTTAATAAGATTGTTACTTAGATATTTCCCTTCAACTATACTTCTATTAAGCATTATAAGCTCTTTTTCTTTATCTACATCACCAGCAAAACAGAGACCCACCTTATTATTTCTTCCAAATTCAGCTAAAACAGGGAACCTAAACCTCTCAGTGATCAATGTTATATTATTCCTCACTTCAGTAATACTTTCAATCTTTTTAACTACTTCAGTATAATTAGACACAAGATAATCAACTGGCGTATACTCAATATTTTTAAAGTATTCTTTGTTAGCAATCCTTATATGCCCGGTTTCGTTTTTTGTAGAATTCTTAATTATATTATCTACCATGCCATCAACAAGTCCTTGAAATACAACAACACCTGTCAAAGCAATACAAACAGAAACAATTGCAAGAATTGATCTTCTCTTATTTCTTTTTATATTCCTAAAAGCCATATTAAACAACATAATTTCCTCCTAAACAAATTTTAAGCAATCGACTACTTTCAACTTAGAAGCATACCTTGAAGGAAAATAAGAAGAAAAAGCAGAAACAATTAAAGCGAAAATAAACCCTTCAAAAAAAAGCTCTAGGATTCCATACACCATAAATAACACCCCAAACAGGCATACCTATGTCAGAAGCATTAACACCTTTAAGTAAACTTGGAATATCATACCCAACATATATCATAAGGAGATCGCCAATAAAACCTAAAATAACACCGAAAAAACCACCTAAAACACCTGTTAGGATACCTTCTAAGAGGAAAAGCTTTTTAATTTCACCAGGTTTCATACCCATAGCCATAAGGACACCTATCTCTTTAATTCTCTCATAAACCGACATAAGAATATTATTAGCAATACCGACACCTGCTATTATAAGTATTAAGAATGAAATGATAAAAGAAGTTGCCCTCTTCTGCTCCATAAGTAAAATAAAATCACCATAAATATCTTTAATTGTATAAACACTATAACCATCTAACTTTGACCTTATATTATTAGCAACTTCTTCTACTCTTTTAAGGTATGAATCAATACTTTCTCCTTTTCCCCAGGATACCTTTACATGCACTGAAGTTTTGGTATCATTCAACTTAAGCAACCTATTAGCTCCAGTATATGCCATAAAAACCCCAGATTCGTTAATAGTAGTGCTTGGGGACTCAATAAGCCCAACGATCTTAAAATCAAGCGAATTATAATCTCCATATAATGTCTTAGCTCTAAGTACTACATTGTCACCTACAGATACTCCTAACTTATTAGCAAGTACTTTACCTAAAACAATATCTCTTTCACCTCTAAGATAGTTACCTACCACATACTTCTTAAGTTCAAAAACTTTAGTATCCATCTCAGTATCAATTACAGTAACTACAACATATTTGGATCTACCACTTAAAGCAATTTCACCCAAAAATTTAGTTCTATAGGTTAAATCCTCTACTCCATCAATACCTTTAATAGTATTTTTAATACCTTCAAAATCCCTTATCCCTTTATCAAGAGGGAAAGCTCTTCTATTTTGATCATAATCTTTGGAGTAAATCACAATAGAACTATCAGAAAATTTTACAATACTCTCAACAAGCAAATTATCTATCCCCATAAAAAGAGAATCCATAGCTATGTAAAACATCAAACCTACTCCTATAGTCAAAACACTTATAAGTGTTTTTCTTTTGTGTCTAATAATATTCCTTAAAGCCATTTTAAAAAACATAACTTACCTCCTTTCATCAGAAAATATCTGTCCATCTTTCAAAATAATAACTCTTTTAGCATGTTTCTCAACCATAGGATCATGTGTTGAAAATATGAAAGTAGTATTTTCCAACTCATTCATCCTCTTCATTATTTCAATAACTTCTTCAGCAGTCTCAGAATCAAGGTTAGCAGTAGGCTCGTCAGCAAGAACTAACAGAGGTCTTTTTACCAAAGCTCTAGCAATAGCAACCCTTTGTTCTTGTCCACCAGATATTTCATTGGGATACTCATTCTCAAGCCCCTTAAGTCCAACTTTATCAATAAGCTCTAAAACTCTACTCTATCTTTCCTTCTTGCTAATAGAAGGATCTATAGTAAGTGGTAGTTCTATATTCTCCTTCACAGTCAAAACAGGAATTAAGTTATAAGATTGAAATATAAAACCTATATTTTTCTTTCTGTATTCAGCCAATGTTTTTTCATCTAAACTATTAAGATTAATACCATCATAAATAACCTCTCCACTAGTAGGAACATCAAGACAACCAATAATATTAAGCAAAGTTGTTTTACCACTACCTGAAGGCCCCATAATTGATATAAATTCACCTTTATCTACAACTAAATTAATCCCTTTAAGTGCTTATACCTTAACTCTCCCTTCTCTCCCATCCTCTCCTTTATAGTAAACCTTCCAAACATTTATTAAAACTAAGATACTCATAAATACCCCCCCCCAAAATTAATTATTAGCTAACTATTAAATTTGAAACAACATAATAATGTAAAAAAAATACTTTTAGTATTTCACCAACCCGCCCTATAGTGCGTTAAGAGTGTTTCACCCTCTTATCAATATCTCTCTTTATTATCCCACAATCACCTGTTCCAAATTCATATTAGGTACCTACTAGAAGTGAATATAAAGAATTCACTCCTAATATAAGTAAAAATTTTAGAAACTTCTTTTTGTTTCCCGCCCACCCACCCTTTAGTTCTATACAGGAGGAC
>JBMFQU010000003.1:0-4550 GCA_049968435.1 Brevinematia bacterium
AGCATCTACAAGAGGGCTACGCCCTCCTATTATGTACCACCCTTTAGCAATCCAAGGTAGGCTATGCCTTCTATAAGAAAATTGTTTATTCCTCCTAATAGAATTAAGAATTAAATTTTAGATTAACGAAGGATAAGCCTTCACTACTTCAAACAAAGTTAGAAATTACTTTTAGAAACTTCTTTTGGCAGCCTACCACTTAGCTTCTATAAGAAATTACTACCTCTTTTGCAAAAAAAAATCTCTCATTTAAAGAGAGATATAAATTACTAAGATACAATTATTTCATTTAAAATTACCATACCTATGACGTTAAATCAATTATTAAACCTTATAGGAGATTATATTTTAGAAAAAAATATTTACAAAAATTCTGAGATATCACATTTAAGTGAAGATTCTAGAGATAATAACATAGGAGAAAAAACTTTATTTTTTGCTATAGAAGGAAGTAATGTTGATGGAACGCAATTTATTCCAGAGGTATTTAAAAAAGGATGTAGAAACTTCATAACAAGCAAAAAACCCAATTTGGAAGGAGCAAATTTTATTGTTGTAAGAGATATCAGAAAAGTGCAAGCAATAATATCAAAACACTTTTTCAATAAACCAGATGAAAGTATGAAAATAATAGGAATAACAGGTACAAAAGGTAAAACAACTATTTCGTACATGGTATACAACGCTTTAGAAAAAGCTGGATTAAAAAGTACACTTATAGGTACTATAGAGTATAGGATAAACAATAAATCTATACCTGCAAATAACACTACACCTGGACCATTAGAAATTTATTCTTTACTTTATGAAGCACAAAAAAGTGGTACTGAATTTGTATCTATGGAAGTATCTTCACACGGACTGGAACTAGGAAGAGTTTACGGAATGAGATTTGAAGTAGGAGCATTTACAAACCTTTCAAGAGAGCACTTGGACTTTCATAAGACTATGGAGAATTACTTTAACTCTAAAATGAAACTCTTTTATCAGATAAAAGAGCTAAATCCAAGTGGTACAGTTATCATAAACATTGACAACGAATGGGGAGAAAAAGCTTACCAAATAGCAAAAGAATTAAAACTAAACTCTATACTTTGTTCTTTATCAAACAAAGCCGGTGTATTTGCGGAAAATATAAATATTTCAATAGAAGGTAATACTTTTGATCTAATATATAAAGGCAAAAAATATAAGTTTAATACAAAAACTGTCGGAATCCATAATATTTATAATGCAATGATAGCATTTGGATGCTGTGTAAATCTAGTTGATGAAGATAAGATAGCTTTAATCGTAGAGGGTATAAATGAAACAAAAGTTAAAGGAAGATTTGAAGTTTTAAAGAGTAATAGAGGTTTTTATGTAGTAATAGACTATGCACATACTCATGAATCTTTAGAAAAAACATTAGAAACCGCTAGGTCATTCAATCCAGCAAAACTAACAGTAGTATTTGGAGCTGGTGGAAATAGAGATAAAGGCAAAAGACCTCTCATGGGAGAAGTATCCACAAGGTTAGCCGATAAAGTAATAATCACAACTGACAATCCAAGAAATGAAAACCCAAGAGATATAATAAACGATATAATAGCAGGTATCCCTTCAGATAGAATAAACAAAATAATCACTATTGAAGATAGAAAAATGGCAATAAATGAAGCATTAAGGTTAGCAATATCTGGAGAAATAATTGTAATAGCAGGTAAGGGACATGAAGATTATCAGATCATAGGCAATCAAAAACTACACTTTTCTGATATAGAAGAAGTTTATAAAAGTAAATACTTTTAAGAATAAATTTTCTTAACAACAAGTTTTATACCATCAACCGCTACAACTTCAACTCTTTCTCCTACATTTATTTCCTCATTTTCCTTTTCAGAAATTGCATTCCATTCAAAAATTCCATTAATTGGCTTATCAAGTCTAACTCTACCCATCTTGGTACCTACAATTGGCTGAATAATTTCTCCTTTAATCCCTACATACTTAAAAATAGGATCCTCACTTTCAATCTTACCTTTATACTTTTTGTTCTTGTAGTAAAAGAAAGAGAAAACAAACACTAGTGACAATACCATCCAAGATATAAGCTGAAGCTCCAGGGATTTAAGCAAAAACAATGAAAGTATTGAAACAAAAATGGCAGAAAGACCAAACCAGAAGAAAATAAAACCTGGTATAAATATCTCTAAAACAAAAAGAAATGTACCTATAGAAGCCCAAACCCAATACTCAAATCCAGAAAAACCACTTGTAGTCCCCATACTATTAGTCAAAAAATTAGTTATATTGTTAGTGATATTAGTAACAATATTAAAAAACTTATCTTCCATGCAAGGAAGTATAAAAAACTTTTGTAAACTTTTTCAATCATTAACAACTATTTAACATTTTATAGTTTATTCAAAAAATTTGTAAGAGAACAGAATAATTTATTTTTTGTATAAAGGCAAAAGAACTTACTTATAGGTTTCATGAACAATAATTAATAAAATACTATTATGATAATCCCTTAAATAAAGGCAAGATAATAAATTAAAAATTAAAGCCTAGAGATAAACCATATCTGAACGCTGGAACGACAGGAAACTGTGCATGATAGGTCCATCCCTGCCATATCCAGTTACTCATTTTGGTTCCTGCTTCTGTTGCTGAACCGTTTATTTCAAAGAATAAACCTATAGTCATCAAGTTTTCTTTGCCCGCATATATATTGAAATCAATACCGATAATGAAGGCATATATTGGTAAGATATCTGATAAAATTTCACTGTATGCTCTGGAGCCGTCCTCATTACCAAATGCTATTTCATACGGTACAAGCCCAACTGCAAGTCCAACATTTGGTTCTATTATATCATTGATTGGGTATACAAACCTTGCACCTATTCTCCCCATCGTTGCTTTTGAGATATAATAAATATCATTTGGAAGTGGTGGAGATATGGATGAAGTATGATTAGGATCTGCATCCCAAATAGCTATCCCTTTTAATGTATCATCTGCTTTACCCATCAATATTTTTGATCTCAATACACTGACATCTGCAAATATCTCAAAATTTTTCACAAATCTGTAACCTATGACCATACCAAATAAATATCCTCCAAAGATTTGCTTCTCTATATTATTGATATCAGAGAAACCCCAGAATCCTACATCATTATTATTAACAAACTGTTGATCAATTGATAACGCACCTAGAATTTTGAAATTTAAAATTCCTTCCTTTTTTTGTTCAACAACCTCATCTGCAAACAAATTTAAAGTTGTAAAAAAAGATATAGAAACAAAAATTAGAAGAATTTTTAAACCACATAATATTAGTTTTTTCATTTCTATCCTCCTTGCAACATTATTATATAACAGCAATCAATATTCAATAAAAATCAATTACTTTAGTAAAAGACTAGACCAAACTAGCAAAAAATAAAATCAAATTAACTTTGCTGATAAGTTTAGATAAGATTTTCTACTTGATCATTTCCAAATTTTTTTTACTTTGAGATTCTCAATAGAATTTAACAACTCCTTTTATCGGGAATATTTTTTGTAGAAACAATTTGTTAGTGCATCTCCCCATTTTTCTGGTCCAATTTTTCAATCATAATAAAGAACCAATAGTTTCTTTATGTAATATTAACTACTTAGTCCTTTATAAGTTTTAGCTTTATAGAATCCATAGCAAAGAAAAAGTTTAGGGGGCATGGCCCCCTTCTTTTATAGTTTATTTTAGATATTTTGCTATCCAGAGGTTGTAAGGTGAGACACTACCGCTAATAAATCCTACCCATATATTACCATCTAAACCAAATTTTACGCTACCATATCTACCATAAGGTGTTGGTATTACGCCAAATGTTGGTATTTGGATTGATTTCCAACTAGTACCATTGTAATAAGCAAGATAACCAGAACTTAAAGTTTCATTAAAGTATGATATAGCTTTTTCATTACCTTCTAATCAATTCTGTAGCTATATCTATTCCCATGTATTGTGTCATAGATCCAAAAAATAGAAGTCCTCTAAATCCTCCTATTACATTAAACTTTAATTCTTCTCCACTTAAGTAGAAATATATAGGAACAATCTCACCTCTTAAGTCCAATATAGGTCCAAAATTTCTATAAGGTAACGGGGTATATCCTCATCCTATACCTAAACCAAATATTGGATTAAATCTATAGATTATACCTCCAGAAATGAGAGGTCCTCCACCTGCTTCTAAATAAATTTTTAAACCTTTCTCTTTTGAGTAAACTTTTATATATTCAACACCTTCACTTGTTTTATCATCTGCATTACTTTTTATTTCAACATCTATAGGTAATTCTTGTTTTTTACTTTCTACTTGAGAAGTATTTTGTTGAGTATCTGTTTTCTCAAAATTGTTTGTTTGAACATTGTTTGTTTGTACAACTGCTTTACTTGAAGTTTGATTTGTAGTTTCTTTTTTACTTTGTCCATAAACAAACGCTTGTAATCCTAAACCAGATATAAACAAAATAGAAAGATAAATCAAAAATTTAGTTATAAACTTACACAG
>JBMFQU010000003.1:4648-34506 GCA_049968435.1 Brevinematia bacterium
TTTTAGTTAGGATAAAAGAATTGGTTTTTCACATTCCGAATGAATTCATTTGTCGTCATAGCTTTAAACTATCTAAGCTGCACTCCTAACCTAATCTTAAACATCAAAATCTAAACAACTAATTAGATTATTTATACTTATATAACTTTATTATATAAATCTAATAAAACTTTATGAATCTAACAAAAATAATTTATACTTACTGATATATAAGGATGGTAATATGAAGGAATATATATTTTTGCTTACCTTTATCACTTTAATGTTTTACCTTGTTTATCAATCTTTTGCTGATAGACGATCGCATGTTTGGACATATGAGTATATAACGGAGGCTGGGAGAGCAGAACTTGAGCATTACTTTACTTTATCCGTCCCAGATACTGAAAATCTCAAAAGCAATATCACTGAACACCAAGTTGCTTTAGAGGTTTTCGTAACAGAAAACTTTGATTTATCAATCTATCAAATATTTGCACAAGGATCAAACGGAGGTTTTAGTTACGAAGGGTTTAAATTTAGATCAAGGTTTAAGATTGGTCAAAAAGGGTTATATATTGTTGATCCACTTATATATCTTGAGTATAAAGGAAAACCTAGCTTCTTAAAGCATGTTATTGAATCCAAACTAATTTTAGCAAAGGATCTCGGAGATTTTAATATTAGTTTTAATCCAATTTTTGAGTTTGAATTTGAAAGAAATGGGGAGTGAGGATTTAACTTTGAGCCAGGATACACTATTGGAGTAAGCTATAAAGTAATCGAACTATTGAGAGTAGGAGTAGAAGCAAAAGGAAATCTAGATGGACATTACATTGGTCCTGTAATATCTTTTGGAAGAGAAGATATTTGGTTTAACTTAGGTTCTGCTTTCGGTATAGGGCAAATCAAAGAAGGAAAACCAAACTTACAAATACACACACTTATAGGAATTGAATTATAGAATTTTTAATTACAAATTACTATATCAACTTAGCTTTCTAAAGGAGGACCTCTTCTTCCTTTTACTATCCTTATTAGATCCCAAAATCAAAATCTTAAGTTTTCTATAAAGAATTTAATTACCACATCTTCTAGTTTAGAGATTGACAAATAGATAAGAATCAAAAAATAAAACAATAACAAAATTTATACAAATAAAGTATTATTTCTGATATGTATTTAATGAAGTATGTTTAAATATACAAAATTAATGTATAAGATAAATAAAGGAGGTATGCTGTGACTTTAGAAGAACTCAAAGCGATTGCTGAGAAGGAGCAGGAGAAGTTAGGTAATTATAAATATAAGATTTTTATATGCGGTGGGGCAAGTTGCCATTCTTTGGGTAGTGTTAATTTTAAGCAAGTTATTGAAGATTTTTTATCCAAGTACGGTCTCAAAGAAGATGTAGCGGTTATTGTTTCTGGTTGTTTAGGTTTGTGTGGTAAAGGGCCTCTTATGAAGATAGAGCCAGATGGAGTTATTTATACTGAGGTTAAGGAAAATGACTTGCCAGTTATTCTTGAAAAACACTTTATTAAAGTGTACTCCTAAGGAAGAAAATTTTATAAAGGTTGATGATGCATTTTACAAAAAGCAGTTATATATTGTTCTTAAGAATTTTGGAGATATTGATCCTACTGACATTAACCAATACCTTGCAATTGGCGGATATCAGGCACTTGTTAAGGCAATTACTGAGATGAGTAGACAAGATGTTATTGAAGAAGTTAAGAAAAGTGGGCTTAGAGGTAGAGGTGGTGCTGGTTTCCCAACAGGTATAAAATGGGAGACTGTCGCTAAACAGAATTCTGAAACTAAGTTTGTTGTATGTAATGGTGATGAAGGTGATCCTGGGGCCTTTATGGATAGGAGCGTTATGGAGAGCATGCCTTATAGGTTGCTTGAGGGTATGACTATAGCTGCCTATGCTGTAGGTGCTACTCAAGGGTACATTTATGTTAGAGCAGAGTATCCTCTAGCCATAGAAAGATTAAATAAGGCTATCAGAAATGCTAGAAGAGCTGGCTTTTTAGGTAATAAAATTTTGAGTAGTTCTTTCAGTTTTGATATTAGTATTAGGGTCGGTGCTGGTGCTTTCGTTTGTGGTGAAGAGACCGCCTTAATTGCTTCTATAGAAGGTAAAAGAGGTATGCCACGACAAAGACCACCTTTCCCTGCCGAAAAAGGATTGTGGGGATATCCAACTCTTATAAATAATGTAGAAACATTAGCAAATATTTATGCAATAATTAACAACGGTGGAGAGTGGTTTTCAAAAATTGGTACAGAAAAGAGTAAAGGTACCAAAGTTTTCGCTCTCGCTGGTAAAATTAAAAACACAGGTCTTGTTGAAGTACCTATGGGTATTACGATAAGAGAGATGATCTATGAAATTGGTGGTGGTATACCCAACGGTAAGAAATTCAAAGCAGTTCAGACAGGAGGACCCTCTGGAGGTTGTATTCCTGAGAAGTACCTTGATCTACCAATAGACTATGAAAGTCTAAAGCAAGTTGGCTCTATAATGGGATCAGGTGGATTTATAGTTATGGATGAAAATACTTGTATGGTAGATGTAGCTAAGTTCTTTATGGAATTTTGTGCTGATGAATCTTGTGGTAAATGTATTCCTTGTAGAGTAGGTACAAATGTAATGAAAAATATACTACAGAAGATCACAGAAGGTAGAGCTACTATGGTTGATTACCAAAACTTAAAGGATCTTGCATATATGACTAGAGAAATGAGTCTATGTGGGCTTGGTCAAACTGCTCCTAATCCAGTACTAAGTTCAATAATGTACTTTGAGGACGAGTATTTGGCACATATAAACGAGAAAAGATGCATCGCAGGTATTTGTAAAGTCAAAGATTTTGATTTAACTGAAATTTATATGTAGGAGGCGTTTATGGGAGTTGTTACTTTAAAGATAGATGGTATTGAATGTACAGGTAGAGATGATCAAACTATACTTGAGGTAGCTGAAGAAAACAATATACCTATTCCGAAGTTATGTAATCTAGAAGGGCTTACTCCAGTTGCCGCTTGTAGATTATGTCTAGTTGAAATAAAGGGAATGGCTAGGTTAGTCGCATCATGTGCTACTAGAGTACAGGAAGGGATGGAAGTTATAACGAACTCTGAGAAATTGAATAACTATAGAAAGATGATAGTTGAACTACTTTTTGCAGAAGGTAATCATATTTGTGCCTCTTGTGTAGTAAATGGGCACTGCGAATTACAGGATCTTGGATTTCAATTAAAGATGGATCATGTCAGATTTGATTACCTTTGGCAGAGTTTCAAAATAGATGCTTCCCATCCTAGATTCGTAATGGATCAAAGTAAATGCGTCAAATGCACAAGATGTATAAGAGTATGCGATGAAGTTGAAGGAGCACATGTTTGGGATCTTAAAGGAAGAGGTATAAATGTTAGAGTATCTACAGGTTTTGATGAACCTTGGGGAACTAATACTGATTGTACTCAATGTGGTAAATGTGTTCAGGTTTGTCCAGTTGGAGCTTTATTTGATAAAACTGCTACTTCTTCTGAAATGATTAAAAATAAGGAATTCTTACAAAAAATATTAAAAGGTAGGGAGGAAAGAATATGGGTAAGATAAAAATAGGTACTGTTTGGTTAGGTGGATGTTCAGGATGTCATATGTCTTTTCTTGATCTTGATGAAAGGTTAATTGAACTTGCTCAAGTTGCCGAAATCATGTCTTCACCAATAACTGATTGGAAACTACATACTCCTGTAAAAGAATATCAAAATTACCCAGAGGTAGATGTCACTTTAGTTGAAGGAGCTGTTGTAAATACTGATAATGTTGAAGTACTAAAACTTGTAAGAGAGAGAAGCAAAATATTAGTTGCTTTTGGAGATTGTGCTGTAACTGGTAATATACCTTCATATAGAAACTTATTTAAAGTCGAAGATGTTTTAAACGCTGTTTATATAGAAAAAGCAACATACAATCATCAAATACCTTCAGATAAGGCTGTTGTCCCAACTTTATTAAAAAAGGTTGTGCCAATTTCTCATGTTGTTAAAGTTGATTTATTTATCCCTGGTTGCCCTCCATCGGCTGATTCTATATGGTATTCAATAAAATGTTTGCTTGAAGGTAAAAAACCAGAGTTTGATAAAGAACATTATAGGTATGGTTAATTTTAGGAGGTGATTATGTCAAAAAGAATCATTCTTGATCCTGTTACAAGGATAGAAGGACATGCTAAAATAAGTATATATTTAGATGATAATGGTAATGTTGAAGATGCGCAATTTCATGTTACCGAAGTTAGAGGATTTGAAAAGTTTTGTGAAGGAAGAATGTACACAGAGATGCCAGGAATAACTCAAAGGATATGTGGTATATGTCCAGTTAGCCACTTACTTGCTTCGGCTAGAGCAGGAGACGATATAATGAGAATTGAAGTACCCGAAGCTGCAAGGTTGCTTAGATATATGATGAATTCCGCACAACTTATACAATCTCATGCTCTAAGTTTTTTCCATCTTTCATCTCCAGACTTTCTACTAGGTTTCGATTCAGATCCAGCTAAAAGGAATATATTTGGTGTTATAGAGAATTTTCCTGATATTGCTAAAAGAGGCATAAGGCTTAGAAAGTTTGGACAGGATATTATTGAAATGTTAGGAGGAAGAAAAATCCATCCAGCTTGGGCTGTACCAGGAGGCGTAAGAGAACCATTTAGTGAAGATAAAAAGCAAATAATACTTGATTGGATACCAGAAGTTAAAGAAACTACTTTAATGGGTATTGAGATTATAAAGAGATTTATGGATGAAAATAAGGATGTTGTTGAGAACTTCGGTAATTTCAAAACCTATTTTATGGGACTTGTCAATGAAGATGGTTCTTACAATCATCACGATGGATACCTAAGGATTATAGATTGGGAGGGCAATATTGTTGTAGAAAAGGCAGATCCTAGGAAGTACTATGATTATGTAGGTGAAGCTTCTTCTAATCACTCTTATTTAAAGTTCCCATACCTTAAATCGGTTGGCTACCCCGACGGCGCTTATAGAGTAGGTCCTCTTGCTAGATTAAATATTGTAAATAGAATGGGTACTCCTATGGCTGATAAAGAACTAAAAGAGTTTAAATCATTATCTCCGACTGGTGTATTACTAAGTTCCTTCTACTACCACTATGCTAGATTGATTGAAATATTACATTGTATCGAGAAAATTGAAGAAATTGTCCAAAATCCAATTATATACAAAGGTAAGTATAGAGTATATGGTGGAGTTAATAAAGAAATGGGTGTTGGAGTTTCAGAAGCACCTAGAGGAACCTTATTCCATCAATACTGGGTAGACGAAAATGGTATCTTAAAAAATGTTAATCTAATAATTGCCACTGGTCAAAATAATATCGCTATGAATAGAACAGTTGCTCAGATAGCAAAAGCATACATAAAAGGTGGAGAAATAAAAGAAGGAATGCTAAACAGGATAGAGCACGGTATAAGGTGCTATGATCCATGCCTTTCTTGCTCAACTCACGCAATCGGCCAAATGCCAATGAAGTTCGAGATCATTGATAAAAATGGCAATGTAGTAAAAACCATCGTTAGAGATTAATTTAGGGGGTTCCCCTATTTTATATTCGCTATCTCTGAAGGTTTGAAGACACCTTTATCAGTTATTATACCTGTTATTAGATTAGCTGGTGTAATATCAAACGCAGGGTTCCAAATACCTATATTCTCTGGAGCTATTCTTTGATTTCTAAAGAATCTTACCTCATTTTTATCTCTTTCCTCTATTGGTATCTCATTACCAGAGTTTAAACTCAAGTCAATCGTTGTATAAGGAGCTGCTACATAAAAAGGTATATTGAAGTGATTACAAATTACTGCTAAATTATATGTACCTATTTTGTTTGCAGTATCCCCGTTTCTTACAATCCTATCTGCACCTACTATCGCAATATCTACCTTTTTTTTAGAAAACAAAAAGGCAACCATATTGTCCGTTATCAAAGTCGTTGGAATGTTGCTTTTTGCAAGTTCATAAGTGGTTAATCTTGCACCTTGTAGTAAAGGTCTTGTCTCAAGTGCATAAACTTGCTTCACTTTACCTTCCCAAAATCCCTTATAAACTATACCTAAGGCTGTACCTATCCCACCGGTAGCTAACATTCCTGTATTACATATAGTTATCACATTAGCACCCTCTGGTAGTAATTTTATTCCATTTTCGGCTATTGCCTCACAAAGTAATCTATCCTCTTCATGAATTCTTAAAGCTTCTTGTTCTGCTAATTCCAAAACACTTTCGTATGAAGGCGAAGGTAAATTCTTTATCTTCTTTTCAATATTTTCTAGAATTAAAAAAATATTGTAAGCCGTAGGTCTTGCATTTCTTAAAATTGAGAATATATAATCTAACTTCTCCAATGTTCTATATTGGTATAATCCAACACATATTCCGTATGCTGCAGCTATTGAGATAAGGGGAGCTCCTCTAACAGCTAACCCTTTTATTGCATCTACAACTTCTTCTACAGTCTCACAACTTAGATATCTTTCCTCCTCAGGCAACATCCTTTGATCAAGTATTCTTAATGTGCCTCTTTTGTATTCAAGTGGTTTTATCATAGAGTTCCTCTAATTATTTTTTTAAGTTTCTTAAACAAAAACCACAATAATATTACACTTCCTTGAAATATATTTGTGAAAAAATTAAGTACTTTTACAGTTTCAAATCCCGTCCCAGAGATAACTTTTACACCACTATTTGAAAATATTAATGAAGATTTTTTCACAATGTCTGGGTTCTTGCCGAAAAACTTCAGATGTTTCGTTATTTTGTCTCCAAATACAATTATATCAGGTTCTAATTTTCTTATCGTTTCTAATTTTTTACTTGTTTCTCTCTTGTCGTATATGTTATATATTCCTATTATATTTGCTAAAGAAAAATGCATTGAAGATAGGATATTCTTTTTAAATTTACTCACCATTTTCTCATCTTTACCTACTATTAGTATTCTGTAGTTGTAGTCAGAGATTTTTCGTAATATTCTGAATATACAAGAAGATTCTTTTATTTTTAAGAAATTAACCTCTAAAAGATTTGAAAGGATACCAGATATAAATCCCGAAGAAGGCAATATTAATTCATATTCTTTTAAAACCTTTCTAAAGTTTTTGTCAAATATTAGTCTAAAAAATATATTTGTATTTACAAAAACCACTGAAAACCTTTTCTTTTCAATTAACCTCAAGAGAGCAATTTCAGATAACTCCTCTTCTGTTATTTGAGAAAGTTCTATATCGTATATTTTAGTCTTGTGCATCGGTTTCTCCTAGATTTTTTCCACCGTTTTTCTACCTAGAATACCTTCAGGTTTTAACAATAAAATCAGTATGAGTAGAGAATAAACTATCACATCTTTGTATGTAGAAGAAATATATCCCTCTACAAATATTTCAAATAAACCAATTAAAAATCCACCAAGTACTGCACCTGGTATACTTCCTATACCACCAACTACTGCCGCAGTAAATGCTTTTATTCCAGGTATAAATCCCATATCGTACCTTATCATAGAGTAATAAGTTCCGTAAAAGAATCCACCTATGGCTCCTAGAAATGCACCTAGGAAAAAAACTAAGGATATTACCATATTTACATTTATTCCCATTAAACTTGCTGTATTTTTATCCTGCGAAGTTGCCCTTATCGCTATCCCAAACTTTGACTTCGAGAGAAATAGCGCTAATATTAGCATTAGAAATACTGTTACAATTGTTATGATAAACCCTTTTGTATCAAAGCATAGAATGTGTCCACTTGGTATCAAATTTGATATAGGATTATAAGATATTTCACTATTACTTACGAATAAAAAAACTAAATTTTGCAAAATTATTGATACACTTATAGCACTTATTAACGGAGTTAACCTAGGAGAATTTCTTAAAGGTCTATATGCTACTATCTCAATTAAAACACCTATTAAACCCACTATAGTAGCAGCTATTAGAAGAGAAACTGGAATTATTATACCAAAAGTTTGAAAAAGGTAAGCTAAAAGTAAAAAAACCCCTAGAGATACATAAGCACCTAACATAAATATTTCGCTGTGTGCGAAGTTTATCATAAATAAAATCCCATAAACCATTGTGTAACCAAGTGCTATCAATGCGTATATACTCCCTAAGGTTATACCATTGAATATTTGAGCTACTAATATTTCAAGCATCTCTAGAATTATTAATGTTTTTACCTTACTTTTTCTAATTAAAAAGGAATATTTTAAAATTAATCACTATCATTAGAATAGTAAAGGTTATCTTTTACTATTTAGTATTATTTCTCCAGCAACAACATTCAAATTTTTAATTTTTATTAATTAAATACAACTAAACTTTTTTGAAATTATCTCTTGACTTATAAAGAAGAACTATTATAGGAATTAGTGATAACACTTCAAAGACAGATACAAAGTATATTATATATTTAATTTGGATGTCATAAAGATAGCCTGCAATTGTATTACCTAACATAAAACTTAAACCCAATACGGTATTAAAAATACCATAATACTTACCTCTATCGGAAACTGGAACATTATCTCCAATAAAAGCTCTAACTATAGTTTCATAAATAGACATAACTATACCCCACAATCCTAAACTAACCAAAAAAAATATTAAATTATTTGAAAAAGCTCCAAACACGATTACTAAAGTAATAAATGGTAATAAAGTCATAATTCTTACACCAATTTTATCATACAAAACACCAACAGGAATAGCAACCAAAGAATCCATCACCATAACAAGAGAATACAAGAAAGGCACCCATTTCTCTTCTACTAATCCAACCTTTACACCGTGAAAGCTTATCAACGGAAAACCTATAAAACCTACACTTGTTAGGAAAATAAAGATCAAATAAATAAGAATAGATGATTTAAATTGGATATTACTTTTCTGAGGAGAAGCTTTACTTTCAGGTGTCACATAAGAGGTATAACGTTTAGCCAAAAACAAAGAGATAATCATCAATAAATAAGGAATAAAAAGAACCAAAAAAGATGTTTTATATCCTACACTATAATAAAGAAGTGCAAAGAAAATTAAAGGACCCAACACAGCACCTATCTGATCAGCAGTTTCATGAATACCAAATACTAATCCTCTACCCATACCAGAAGTATAAATAGAAAGAAGAGTATCCTTAGCTGGAGATCTAAGGGCTTTACCTATTCTTTCCATAATTATGAAAGTAGAAGCAAGAATCCAATAATCTGCAAAAGCAAGCAATGGTATTACCACTATAAGTCCATATCCTAAAAACACAAATTCCCAATACCTTTTAGTTCTATCAACCCAAAAACCCGCAACTATTCTTAGGAAATAACCCAAAAACTCACCTAAACCAAAAACTACACCTATAGCAAAAGCATTAGCACCTAAATAACCTAAATAAGGACCCATTATACTTCTAGAAGTCTCATAAACCATATCAGCAAACAAACTTACTACTCCCATGAGTATAACAAATTTCAAAGCATCTCTTTTCTCCTTATCCATACATATCCTCCTTAGGTAATTATAAAAAACATTCAATTTTATTAAGTTTAAAATTAACTAAACATACTTAACAACTAGAGTAAATTTCGAACAAACAATAAATCTCAAAACCAGAAATAAAAATAATATTCTTAAATAATTTTTAATCCAACTATAAAGCATTTATAATTTCTTTTATGAAAAGAAAAGGAATTATATTAGCAGGTGGAAGTGGAACAAGGTTATATCCAATAACTAAAGCAATAAGTAAACAACTTTTACCAGTATACGATAAACCAATGATATATTATCCTTTATCAACGCTACTTTTAGCAGGAATAAGAGATGTTTTAATCATCTCAAATCCTGAGTATATAGACTTATATAAAAGACTGCTTGAAGATGGTAGTTTCATAGGAATCAATATTGATTACAAAGTTCAAGAAAAACCAAAAGGTATAGCAGAAGCTTTTATATTAGGAGAAGAGTTCATAGAAAATGATAGTACGTGCTTAGTATTAGGAGACAATATATTCTTTGGACAAGGATTTAGTGCGATGCTAGAAAATGCATCAAAATCTGAAGGAGCAACAATTTTTGGCTATTATGTCAAAGATCCAAGTGCATACGGTGTAATTGAAATAAAGGATAATAAACCTGTATCAATAGAGGAGAAACCACAAAAACCTAAATCAAATTATGCTATACCTGGCCTATACTTTTATGATAACGAAGTAGTAAAAATAGCAAAATCATTAAAACCTTCACATAGGGGAGAGCTTGAAATAACCGATATAAACAGAATTTACTTAGAAAGAGGAAAACTAAATGTAATCTTATTCGGGAGAGGTTTCGCTTGGTTTGATGCAGGAACTTATGATGGGCTCCTAGAAGCATCTAATTTCATAGAAACGATCCAAAAACGTCAGGGGTTTTACATCGGTTGTATAGAAGAGATAGCGTTTAGAAAAGGTTTTATCTCAAAAGAACAACTAATTAACCTAGGTAAAAAATTAGAAAAAACAGATTATGGCAAATACTTAATTGAAATAGCAGAAGAAAAAAGTTAAAATACCTTTTGAATCCTCTTTATAACTTTTTCTTTACCTAATAATTTTATAACATGTACCAAACTTGGAGATACTTTTCTATTAGTAAGAACAAGTCTTAAAGGAGGACCAAATTGTTTTAACTTTATTCCATACTTCTCTGGAATACTTCTTATTATCATTTCACCTTCTTCATCAGATTTTGAAATAATATCATCCAAAACATCAATCAAATCTCTAAAACAGTTCCTAATAGTATCATCAATCATAGAATCTAAACCAAATTCTTTATCAACTTCTATATCATCCGTTAAGTATATTCTACTCTCTTGGTAAAACTCTTTTAAGGTATTCACCCTAGTTTTATATACATCAAAAGCTTTAATTAAAAACTCATCACTTAAAGATTCTTCTAAATTATTTTCATTAAGAAATATTTTGTAGTAATTTAGAAACTTTTGAGCATCTAGCATTCTCATATGTTCGCTATTTACCCATAACATCTTCTGATCATCAAAAACAGCATTTGATTTATTTAAGTCCTTTATATCAAATAGAGAAATAAGTTCTTCAATAGTAAATATTTCTCTATCACCATAAGACCAACCTAACCTTGATAAATAATTTATTATTCCTTCAGGTATATAACCTTCTTTCCTATAATGTTCAATATTTATCGAACCTTCTCTTTTAGAAAGAGGAGATTTATTTTTATTTAAGATCAAAGGTAAATGGGCAAAAACAGGGTAATTCCACCCTAGTGCTTGATAAATCAAAATTTGTTTAGCAGTGTTAGTTATATGATCTTCCCCTCTTATAATGTGTGTTATTCCCATAAGGTAATCATCTACAACAACGGCAAAATTATATGTAGGAGTCCCATCACCCTTTATTATAACAAGGTCATCTAGATCAGAAAAAGGTACCCTAACTTGCCCTTTAACAATATCCTCATATTCAACAAAATCAAATTCTCCTATATCAAACCTAATAACATAGTTTCCTTCTGGCTTTTTATTCCTTCCCCTACAATGTCTATCATACTTTAGACCAAACTTTACATTAGGATTATTCTTTTGCCTTTCTTCTATTTCTTCTCTAGTACAAGTACAATAATATGCCCTTCCCATTTCAATTAACTTCTGAGCATACTCTCTATAAATATCAAATCTCTGACTCTGAAAATATATTTCATCCCAATGCAAACCTAGCCACTCTAAATCTTTCTTTATCCCATCAACATACTTTCGTTCAGATCTTTGTAAATCTGTATCTTCTATTCTAAGTATAAACTTGCCATTATTCTTCCTAGCATAAAGATAGTTAAAAATAGCTGTTCTTACATTACCCAAATGTAAATATCCCGTAGGACTCGGAGCAAACCTTAATCTAACCATAAAAAAGTTCTCCAAACTAAACTTTAGCTTTATATTTATTATCTTCTAAAACTGATTTCTTTTCAATCTCTTCCACCCCTTTAGGAACAACCTTCCAGAAGTAATTTAAATACTTATCAAAATTCTCTAACACTCCCTTCGCAAAATCACTACCTGTGTAATTATAGTGATTCTCTATGAGATTCTTCAAAACATCCACATATGGATCATCATAAGATAGCTTGTATATATTTACCATCTCTGGATTATAAACTTTAGGCAATATTCCATCTTCATCTAAAACGAAGGCAATACCTCCACTCATACCAGCTCCAAAGTTTTTACCCACTCTACCAAGAACAACAACAACACCTTCTGTCATATACTCACATCCATGATCTCCTACACCTTCAACAACAGCCACACATCCACTATTCCTAACCGCAAACCTTTCTCCAACTCTACCTCTTATATATACTTCTCCACCCGTAGCACCATACAAAAGTACATTACCAGCAATAACATTATTATGAGGATTAAACTTAACACATTCATGAGGTTTTACTACTATCCTACCACCAGCCATACCTTTACCAAGATAATCATTCGCTTCTCCAACAAGCACTAACTCCATACCATCTACAATAAAAGCTCCAAAACTTTGCCCCGCACTACCAACATAATTTAGTAGTATTTTAGCATTATTTAAAGCCTTATTCTTCCTATACCTCTTAATTATATAATTAGAAATTTTAGCACCAACAGTTCTATCAGTATTCCTAACCTTAAATTCTCCTATATATTCCCCTTCATCGTTATCAACAACTTCTCTAAACCTTGGATCATTCAATACATCATCATCTATATGGCGAGTCTCTGGAATTTCATTTTTCTTACCAGAGTATCTCTTCTTTTCATTCTTCACATCAGTAATTTCATTTAAAATAAAAGATAAATCTATATTATTGGTTTTAGGTAAAGAAATATTTTGTTTAAACCTTAGAAGATCAACTCTACCAATTATATCTTCTAATTTTTTATAACCCATCTGAGCAAGCAACTCTCTAATCTCTCTAGCAACAAATAACATATAATTAATAACCCACTCGGGCTTACCTGGGAATTTCTTTCTAAGTTCTGGATCTTGAGTAGCAATACCAACAGGACATTTATTAGTATGACAAATTCTTGCCATAACACATCCTTCGGCAATCATAGCAATGGTACCAAAGCCATATTCATCTGCTCCTAAGAGTGCTGCTATTATCACATCTCTACCCGTCTTGAAACCACCATCTACTCTAATTTTTACTCTATGTCTTAAGTTATTTTCAACCAACAGTCTCTGCGTTTCTGCAAGTCCCAGTTCCCATGGCATACCTGCATACTTTATAGATCCCCAAGGTGAAGCACCAGTACCGCCATTAGCACCACTTATCTGAACAGTATCGGAATACCCCTTAGTAACACCGGCGGCAACTATACCAACACCTGTTTCAGAAACAAGCTTAACACAAACTCTACCTTCTGGATTTATATGTTTTAAGTCATATATAAGTTGAGCTATGTCTTCAATGCTATAAATATCATGATGAGGTGGTGGTGAAATTAGAGTAACACCTGGTTTTGTATGCCTTGCTCTAGCTATATCTCCGCTAACCTTCTTACCTGGAAGCTGCCCACCTTCTCCTGGCTTAGCCCCTTGAGCAATCTTTATCTCCATCTCAACCGCAGAAAGTAAATAGACAGGAGTAACTCCAAATCTTCCGGAAGCAACTTGCTTTATAGCACTATTCGATTCAGTGAAAAGCCTCTCTTCTAATTCCCCTCCTTCACCACTATTACTTTTAGCTCCCAACCTATTCATAGCTATCGCTATAACTTCATGGGCCTCTTTACCTAAAGCACCAAATGACATAGCTTGAGTAGTAAATCTCTTAACTATATCGTATTCAGACTCAACTTCATCTACACTGATAGGTTCTCTATCACTCCTTATCTCAAGCAGATCTCTTAAACTTGAAGGTGATCTTGTATTAACAATCTTAGAAAATTCTTTATATGCAACTTCATCTCCATTTCTAGTAGCTTTCTGAATAGCTCTCAACATATCAGGATTATTTTCATGATACTCTCCATCCTTCTTATACTTATAATAACCATAATCATCAACCAAAGGTACAAAATCATCACCATAACCTTTCTTGTAGAATGTGTAATAATCTTTAGCTATTTCTTCAACATCAACTCCGCCAATCTTTGAAATAGTTCCTGTAAAATATTTTTCAATAATTTCTCTAGATAAACCTAATCCTTCAAATATTTGAGCCCCTCTATAGCTACTAATATGAGATATTCCCATTTTTGACATTATCTTATACAATCCTGCTTCCAACGCTTTTTTATAATTCAATAATGCCTTTTTATAATCTTTCGGTACATCACTATCTAAATGTTGAATATTTTCAACCATATCTACAACTACATCATAAGCAAGGTAAGGATTTATCAAAGAAACACCATAACCAATAAGCAATGCAAAATGGTGATCAACTCTAACTTCACCTGATTCAACAACTATAGAACAATTAGACCTTAACCCCTCCTTTATAAGCCTATGATGAAGCCCTGAAGCAACTAATAGCATCGGAACATAAGCCTTATCCCTATCAGTTCCCTTATCACTCAGTATGATTATATTATATCCTTTCTTAACAGCATTGATCCCTTCTCCTATTATCTTTTCTAAAGCTTCTCTCATATTTTTACCATCTTCTTCAGGTTTGTAGAGAGTACTTATTACTATTGATTTGAAGTTATCATTGTTCAAATTCTTTAAATACTCTATCTCTAAATCAGTTATTATAGGAGATGAGAATTTTAAAACTTTAGCATTATCTGGTTTATCCTCAAATATATCACCATGACTACCTACATAAGTTTCAAGAGACATAACCAATTTTTCCCTGTAAGGATCTATAGGTGGATTAGTAACTTGAGCAAATCTTTGTCTAAAGTAATCAAATATCAACCTAGGAAAATAAGATAAAACTGCTAATGGTGTATCATCACCCATAGCACCAATAGGTTCTTTACCTGTCTTTATCATTTCTAAAATTTGTTTCTCTTTTTCACCAGCATCATAACCAAAAGCTCTCTGCTGTCTTACTAACTCCTCTCCTGAAAATAACTTACAATAAGAAGAAAAAGGATCACTTGAAACATTAACACTAACTATATTTCTAACCCACTCTTTATAAGGATGAACCTTAGAATATTTTCTTTTTATCTCATCATTCTTTAAAATCTTTCCATTAGCCAAATCAACAGCAATTATCTCCCCAGGACCTAACTTACCCTTTTCAATCACTTTTGATTCATCAACTTCAATCATTCCAACTTCTGAACCCATTATCATATACTCTTCTGTAATAATATATCTAGCAGGCCTTAACCCATTCCTATCTAGAGATGCAACAACATAACGGCCATCTGTTAAAGCTAAAGCAGCAGGACCATCCCAAGGTTCAGAAATAACAGAATTATACTCAAAAAAGGCTTTAACATCTTCATCTAAAAATGGATCGGAATTATGAGCTTCCGGAATTAAAAGCATAGTGGAATGAATCAAATCTCTTCCAGACATATAAATCAGTTCCAAAGCATTGTCAAGAAAAGAAGAATCACTTCCATAGGGCCATATAAAGGGCTTCAAGAATTCAGCATCTTCACCCCATATCTTCTTAGAAAAACTACCTTCTCTTGCCTTCATCCAGTTATAATTACCTTGTAGCGTATTTATTTCTCCATTGTGAGCAAGCATCCTAAAAGGTTGAGCTATGAACCAATTAGGTAAAGTATTTGTACTATACCTTTGGTGGAAAATAACAAAATCAGACTCAAAATCTTCATCAGCAAGATCAGGGAAAAAGTTAAGAAGTTGAGGTGCTATCAAAAGTCCCTTGTAAACTATCTTTCTAGAAGATAAAGAAGCAACATAACAATCTCTTTCAAGATTATTTTTATAAAATAGATACTCTATATGTTTTCTAACAATATACAATTTTCTCTCAGTTTCATCTGAACTATCATTTACCTTTATAAAAACTTGATGAATATCAGGAAGAGTCCTTAAAGCTTCATCTCCAGCAAACTCCTCCCTAACTGGAACCTTTCTCCATCCTATAACTTCAAAACCTCTAATTTTGAAAACTTCGTGAATTATAGATATAGCTTTATCCTTCTTATTAGAATCAAAAGGTAGAAAAACAACCCCAACAGCAAATTTACCTTCTTCAACAGAAGAATTAAAAACTTTCTTAAAAAATTTGTAAGGAATTCTCGTCAATACTCCACAACCATCACCTGTTTTACTATCACCACTAACCGCACCTCTATGCGTAAGATTAGAAACAGCATTTACACCATCAAGTACAACTCTATGAGATCTATTACCATTTATATTTGCAACAAAACCTACACCACACTCATCATGGTTCTTAGCCCAAAACTCTGACCAATTAACATCAGCCATAATTCACTCCTTTATTAAGGTAAATTTTAATGATAAAATTAAATAAAGTCAAAATACAAATATGGTTTTATTTTCATTTCTGTAAAACTTAAAATTAGAACTAAAAGTAAATTTTTAAAAAAACTTAAATTTAAAAAAGAAATGTTATACAAATTTATACCAACCATCTTCTGTACCTACTATTATTGTAGAAAATTTTGTAAATATACCATTCTCAATTATACCAGGTATACTCTTTAACCATCTTTCTGTCTCACTTGGATTTTCAAGCCTCATATAGCATTCCAGTAGAAAATTACCATTATCACTAACAATGGGGCCAAGCTTGCCTTTACCTACTCTAAGTCTAGGGCTAAAATCTTTAAGCTGTTTCATAACTATAGGAGCTGCAAAAGGTAAAACTTCCATATTAACTACGCCCTCCAATACATCGTCAACTATTTTCGACTCATCAACTATTACAACAAACTCTTTCGCATTGTAATCTACTATCTTTTCTCTAGTTAAAGCACCTCCACCTCCTTTAAGTAGAGCCACCTTATTGACTTTATCTGCACCATCTATAGCCAAATCTATCCTATCTACAGCATCAGTGTCAGTAACTAATATTCCATTCTCAATAGCGAGCATTCTTGAGGAATAAGATGTCGTAACACAAACTACATTCAATCCCTTCCTAACTTCTTCCCCTAACAATTTTATAAACTCTTGAACTGTAGTACCACTACCCAAACCTATAACCATTCCATCTTTAACATATTCTAAAGCAGCTCTAGATACATTGATCTTTGATCTTAGTGAGGAATCCATTAATCCTCCTCCTTAAACCTTTCAATTAAACCAAGTTTCACAAACTCTCCACCACCTAAATAAAATATTGGACTAACCTTTTCTAAATTAGGCTTTTCTTCACTATCAAATAATTCAGGATTATACCAGACATTAATAACTTCCCCAACTATAAGATTATGATCACCAACTTCTTCGTCTTTTATAACATTACATTCATAAGAAACATAAGCATCTAACATAACATAAAACCCTTCAGATGAGCCATCTATCAATTTGATTTGAAATTCTTTTATTTTATCAACCTCTCTTCCAGAACAAGAACCTAATTTATTAACTAAATCAACATATCTCCAATCCAAGAAGTTTGCTGTGAATTTTTTAGACTTTGACACAATTTCATAAGTATATCTTTTTTTTGAGATAAGAACCGCAAAATACCTTGGATTAAAGGATATTCCAATTGACCATACAACAGGCATAGCATTTATTTTCCCACCAAAAGAGGAAACCACAACACAAACATTATTAGGGTAAAAATGATAAAACTTTGTTTTATCACTTCTTACCAACATATTACATCTTCTCCACTTGCTCAAAACCTATATTTAGAGGCGTCTTTCTGTTGAATATTGAAACAGTTACTTTGAGTTTGTACTTATCAGGATAAACCTCCGTAACAATTCCAACTAAACCCTTGAAAGGACCATCTATTATTCTTACCTGATCACCTGGTTCAAAAGAAGAAGATAGATCAATAAAAGCTTTACTTTTAAATTCACCAGATTTTTCAAATATAGCACGTACTTCTTCCAAACTTAAAGGTTTTGGTGGTTCTTTAAATGAAATATTTCTAGTTCTATGATCAATTTTAGAACCTAAGAAACCAATAACGCCATGAATAGACTTTATTGCTCTTAAAAAAGATTCTAACTTCTGATTATCATCAGGCAAATCTAATTCCATTAAAACATAACCTGGGAAAATCTTTTTCTTTTTTATAAGCTTCTTATCCCCTTGCTTAATTTCAACACTTTCCATTGGAATTTTAATATTAACAATTACTTTCTTAAAATCCTCTTTGCTTACTATATCCTTCTTTATTTTTTCAACAACATTATTCTCGTGTCCTGATATAGTATGTAACACATACCACGCCCTACCCATACATATCCTCTTATCTCAAAATTAATCCTATTATAGTTGAAGCAAGGAAATCTACAAAACCTAGAATTAGAGAAAGTATTAATATAAAGACAATAACAACTGCCGAAGAAGACAAAACCTCTTCTTTAGTTGGCCAAGAAACTTTCTTTAGTTCTTCTCTGACATCGGCAAAGAACTTGAATATTTTCTTCATAGATCACCTTTTATATGCAGGCCTGGTGGGGCTCGAACCCACAACCTCCGGATTTGGAGTCCGGCGCTCTGGCCAATTAGAGCTACAGGCCTAAAGTGGGGATGGAGGGACTCGAACCCTCACGGGCTTTCACCCAGGGGATTTTAAGTCCCCCGCGTCTGCCATTCCGCCACACCCCCTTTTCTCTAATTATACAAAAAAAAATAAATTTATTTCAAATTCAAAACTCTCAAAATAAAATACTTTTTAGTATTTTGTTGATTTTTAGTTTCTAATCTTTTAAAATTTCATTTGATACAAAGTACCCTACTAAGGTAAAAGTTTATGATAACAAAAAACAAGATACTAAATGAATTTGGAGAATATACATACAATAGAGCAGTAAAGAAAATAGACAATATACAAGTAGATGATCTGGACATAATTTATAACAACCCTACCATAATTATTTATGGAAAAGTAATAGAAGATAAAAAACACTTTGATGTAAAAGTATCATTAGACTCAATAGCAGAGGAATTATTAGAAGCTGAATGTAGTTGCGGAGAAAAAAACTGCGAACATATAGTTCTACTTTTACTAGAAATAGGAAATTACGACAAAAAAGAGATACTTAACAAAGTGAAAAAGGTTTCAACTGAAAAAAAACTTATACCCTTAGAAATACTACTAGATTTCTCTTCGCTAAAGCAGAGTTCAACTATAAAAGTAAAATTTGATCTAGCAGATAAGAAGCTAGCAAGAAGTCCCAAAAACTACATTTATGAATACATCATAGACGATGTAAAGATAATTAAAGTAACCCCTGAAGATGATAGATTTTTAAAAAAATTCGTAAGCGAAAACAACATATATACTTACCCAGATGAAGGTATAAACCTATCAATGAGCCAATTTTTAAAAATGATAGAATACTTTGAAGATCATCCAAGAGTTTATGTGCTACCAGAACATGAAAAACTAGAAATATCCAAAGAACCATTTATACCTAAACTTAAAGTAATTTTTGAAGAAGATGATAACATAAAGAAACTAAAAATAATAACAGAAGAAGACTATTCAAATATAGGTATAATAGCAAATGGAAATGAAAAAAAGGTTTTAATACAAAATAAATTATATGAATTCAATAATCCAATACCCATGGAAAGCTGGATAACTATCCTAGAAAATCGTTTCAAAATAAATGAGAAAGAATTTCCTAAATTCTTCGGGAAATTCTATGAACTACTTTCAAAATACACAAAAGTAAATTTAAGCGATAACATTATAGAACTAAAACCCAACATCGTAAAAATAACTGACATTGATATAAAAATATTTGTAGACTATAATGAAAGCATAAACAAACTCTACTGGTATCCAATAGTATTGTTTAACAAAAAAGAAATACCTATAAAAAATCTCTTTGACGTGCTAATAAGCCATATACCTCTTGAAAATAACTATTTCATAAGTGATGTAAAAGAATTTAAGCAAATTGTTTTTGAATTTTTGTATAAAATAGGTATAAAAGACTACATTATATCAACTAACAACATGAGCAATTATATACAAATTTCTAAAAGTGACATAGTGAGAAAAGTATTAGTAAACTACAAACAATTCAGAGAAAAAATAGATCTTTCTCCCAGAACAAAATTACTAATTCCTATAGAAGTAAAAGTTATATTTGATGTAGATATCGAAACTGAAGGCAAAAATAATTTTAAGTTTAACTTTAGAACATTTTTATTAGATATAGAAGAAAGTAAGTTTATAAAGGAAATGTCAATTGATTATTTCTTGTCGCAAATAAAAGAAATTCCCCAAGATAAGATAATAGAAATAGGTGGTAGATTTTTCAAATTAATCAACTTCGATGAAATATCAGAAGTAATTGGAAAAATTCAAGAAATAATAAATAAAAAAAATGATGAAAGTAGTTTGATAAAATTGCTAAAACTCCTATCAACAGAAGAAGAATTATTCAACTCAGGTTTAATTGATATAATAAGAATAAAAAAGGACGAAGTAGTAAAGGAGCTAGAAAATGGAATAAAAAGTTTTCGCAACAAATCTGATTTTTCAATACCCAACGAAGTAGAAGGAATAATAAGAGAATATCAAAAAATAGGATATTATTGGTTACACTTTCTCTACAAAAACAACTTTGGTGGTATACTTGCAGATGATATGGGATTAGGTAAAACACTTCAAGCGTTGGCGTTTGTAAAAAAGATAAGAGAATTTTCTAAAGATAACCCTTCACTTGTAATATGCCCTACTTCACTAACTCATAACTGGGCAAGAGAAATAGAAAAATTTTTCCCAACTTTGAAATATGGTATAGCAGTAGGTAAACCAAAGAATAGAGAAGAAATTCTACAAAACTATAAAAACTATGATCTAATAATAACTTCTTATGCACTTCTAAGAAACGATATAAACCTATACTCTGACAAAGAATTTGAAGTTATAATAGTTGATGAAGCACAGTACATAAAAAACAAAGAAGCAAAGGTAACAAAGTATACAAAACTTCTAAATTCTAAAATAAAAATAGCATTAACAGGAACACCTATAGAAAACTCTGTTGCAGACTTATGGTCAATATTTGACTTTATAATGCCTGGATTATTTGGGAACTTTTCAAATTTTATAGAAAGGTACTCTAATCCTCAAAACTACAAAGATTTAGCTAAAAAGATACAATATTTCGTATTAAGGAGAAAGAAAGAAGATGTACTAAAAGAATTACCAAGTAAGATAGAACAAAATATTTTTGTACCACTTTCAGCAGAACAGCTTAGAATATACGAAAACATTGCTAAAGAAATAAGAATGAATATTATGAAAAAAGTTGGGGAATTTGGTTTTGAAAAATCTAAGATTCACATATTATCAGCATTAACAAAACTAAGGCAAATCTGCAATCATCCAGGACTTATCTCAGAAGAATACAAAAACCTAGAATCAGGAAAACTAGAATTACTAATAGACCTTCTTGATGATGCCATTGAAGGAGAACATAAAGTATTGATATTCTCTCAATTTGTTGAAATGCTAAAATTAATCAAAGAAAGATTAGAAAAGGAAGGAATAAAATATTCATATTTAGATGGATCAACTAAAAACCGAGGTAAGGTAATAGAAGAATTCAATCAAAATGATGATATAAAAGTATTTTTAATAAGCTTGAAAGCAGGCGGTTTTGGCATTAACCTAACTTCAGCAGATATAGTAATACTATATGATCCTTGGTGGAATCCAATGATAGAAAAGCAAGCTATGGATAGAACCCACAGAATAGGACAAACCAAAACTGTAAATGTCTATAAGCTTATTTCAGAAAATACTATAGAAGAAAAGATTCTATTACTTCAGGAAAGTAAAAAAGCATTATTCTCTAATGTAATTGAGGAGAGCTCTTCAGCGTTATCTAATCTTACTTGGGAAGATGTGAAAAATTTACTAGAGGTATAATTACATTTCAAATGTATGCCCCAGATATATTTCCTTTGCCTTAGGATCATTTATCAGCGTATCAGCATCACCTTCGATCAGTATTTGACCTTGATATATTATATACGCTCTATCGACTATCTTTAGTGTTTCTCTTACATTATGGTCTGTAATCAAAACCCCTATACCTTTATCTTCCTTTAACCTTTTTACAATACTTTGAATATCGTTTATTGCTATAGGATCAATACCTGTAAAAGGCTCATCAAGCAGTAAAAAATTAGGTTCGATTGCTATCATTCTAGCAACTTCTAATCTCCTTTTTTCACCTCCAGAAAGTGCCGAAGCTATGGTTTTCCTAACTTTCGTAAGTCCCATATATTCAAGAACTTCATCTGCTCGTTTTTCAAGTTCTTTGCCAAAAAAACCTTTCAACTCAAGTACCACTCTAACATTATCTTCAACAGATAATGATCTAAAAATAGAATGCTCTTGCGGTAAATAACCAATACCCAACTGTGCCCTTTTGTATATAGGCCAATTAGTTATATTTTTATCATCAAAAAATACATTACCTTCATCAGGATTAACTATACCTATTATCATATAAAAAGTAGTTGTTTTACCCGAACCATTAGGCCCTAAAAACCCCACAATCTCACCTTTCTTAAGTTCAAGACTTATACCATTCACTACAAATCTTTTACCATACCTTTTGTAAACTTTATCAACCTTCAATATACTCATATAAGAATGATAATCTAAATGGTTTACCAATTTCTAAATAAAAAAATTTAGGAGATAAAAATCCTCTTAAAGATAACCCCATTTCAAATCATATACTACAAACATCTTAGATAGATATTAACAAATTCTAAACCCCAAATTATATTAGGCTTTTCAAACACCTTCAATCTTAATTGACTTTTTAAAAAAATAATATATAAAAATTAAGGAAGAATAAATTAGTACTGTAAATCTTCTCTCTAACTCAATTTTAAAAACTCCAAAGCAAAAATTTTTACATATTCTAAGAAGAAATAAGAGGAAAAGGGAAAAGATATAAGAGATACTTAGGTTCACCTTTGAGATATACTGGAGGGAAAAGCTGGGCTGTTGGTTATGTAATAGAAAGAATGCCAGAATCATGCAGATGCTCGTGAATTTGCTGAATATTAAAGAACTACATAAAAATTACTAACCTTAAATTCACAAAACAATTTAGAAGAATGTCTTATAAACAAATTTGAAAAAAGCTAGTTTTTATCTATAAAATTTTCGAAAAGTTAAGGCGACGTAGCTCAGTGGTCAGAGCAGGGGTTTCATAAGCCCTGTGTCCTGGGTTCGAATCCCAGCGTCGCCAATCAATGAAACCTTCCGAAAACTATAAAAATCTACTTGAAGATATTGAGAAAATTAAATCTTCTTACGGTATCAAGTACGAAATCGAAATTGTTGTTGTAAGTAAATACGCAAGTATAGAAGAAGTTGAATCACTTTTAAATGACTGTAAAGTAAAACACCTTGGTGAAAATAGAGTTCAAGAAGCAGAAAAAAAGTTTAGTTATCTTGAATCTAAAGGATTATTAAAAAACATAAGTAAACATATGTTAGGTCCCGTACAAAGTAATAAAATCTCTAAAGTAGCCAAGTTATTTGATTTTGTACATTCAATTGAAAATTTAGAAGTACCAGAAGGTTTAATAAAAAGAGGATATTTAGGAGAATTACTAATAGAAGTAAAAACTAGTCATGAAGCAACAAAACACGGCATTGAAGTAGAAAAAACTTTAGAATTTTTTGGATTACTAAAAGAAAAAGGAATCAATATAAGTGGACTAATGACAATGGCACCTTTTACAAGTGACGTAAATGCTATATCTAGATGTTTTTCAACATTAAGAAGACTAAAAGAAGAAATAGAAAATAACTACAAAACAACATTAAAATACTTGTCAATGGGTATGTCAAACGATTACCATATAGCAATAAAAGAAGGAAGCAATTTACTAAGAATAGGAAGTAGTATATTCAGAAAATAAAAACATCCCCGCTAGGCATAAAAAACCTAACGGGGCTGAGGAATGGGAGGGGAACTTGTACCCAAAACCTCGGTTGTATTTTATTATCGGTTTTTTCTTATAAGTTCTTGAATATGAATATATACTCTCAAAGCGAAATAAATCAGACTTTATCCTCAAAAAAATACTTCTTGTCGAAGTCAAGAGGGCAAAATTATCTTATAAACAAACACTTAGCTTATACTATAGTAGAAAGAATATACTCAAAATTAGATTTTCAAAGTTCCTTAAATGTCATTGAGGTAGGAAGTGGATTAGGAGCACTAACATTACCACTTCTTGAAAAATTCTCAAAAGTTATCTCAATCGAAATAGACAAAGGAATTTTTCAACTACTATTAGAGGTAATAAATCAACATGGCTTTTCAGATAAATTCGAAGGAACTAATTCAGATTTTTTAAAACTTCACCCTAGTAAAGTTTTAAACAAAGTAAGTAGTAATTATATATTTGTTTCTAACCTACCTTACAATGTAGGAGGAGAAATTTTAAAAAAAATGTACTATGAATATGATACAAAACATATATTTGTTATGGTACAAAAAGAATTTTTTGAAAGACTTATAGCAAAGCCTGGGCAAAAAAATTATTCTTCCCTTTCTGTAGTATTTCAGCTAAACAATGAGATAATTGAAGAATTAGTATATTTAAAAAACACTAACTTTTTCCCTATTCCATCAATTGACTCAGTATTTGTATTTATGAAGAAGAAAAATACATTAATACCACAAACTATAATAAAAAAAATGCAAAAGCTTTTTTCAACGAGAAGGAAAAACATTTTAAATTCTATAATTCTCTCAACAGATATTAGCAAGGAAAAAGGAACAGAAATCTTAGAAGAATTAAAAATTAACAAAAATACGAGGATTGAAGATTTAACACCAAATGAAATATTAAATTTAGCTTTAAATTTAGAAAATAAGTTGAATTCTGATGAACAAAAAGCATAAACTTAGTTTTAAGATTAAGCAAAATGAAAAAGGGCACTGAAGAAAGACGTGAAATTAAAAGTAGAGGAAAGAGAGAAAAAAGTTCAGTAAGTATCTTGAGATTAGAAGATCTCTCAAGGGAAGAATTTCTTAAAGCACTTTACAAAAAAAGTAAACTACCCTGGCTTCCAGAAAAAGTCTACGAGAGAAATGCTCTTCTTGACATAGTCTTAGTTTTAAGAAAATATAAAATAATCTACAGATTTCCTTATTCTGTAATCCGGCAAGTAAAATCCATACCTCAAACTGTAAGAGATGAAGATATAAAAGGTAGAGTAGACTTAAGAGATGAACTAATATTTACGATAGATGGAGAAGATGCAAAAGATTTTGATGATGCTGTATCACTTGAGATTAACGATAAATATTACATACTTGGAGTACATATTGCAGATGTTTCACATTATGTAAAAACTGGCACCGTTCTTGATGAAGAAGCGTTCAAAAGAGGTAATTCAACATATCTTATTGACATAGTTTTTCCAATGTTGCCATTTGAACTTTCAAACGGGATATGTAGTTTAAATCCAAATGTAGATAGGCTAACACTGTCTGTAAAAATGTACATTAGAAAAGATAACCTTGGAATTGAGAATTTTGAAATATTTCCATCGGTAATAAGGAGCAAATATAGATTAACGTATACTTACGTAGAAAAAGTCTTAGATGATCCAAGTATTGAAGAGGATTCTGAACTTGCTAGAAAACTAACATACATGTGGGAACTTGCCCAAAAACTCCACGATAAAAGAATTTCAAAAGGGGGAATTGATTTCAATTTCAAAGAAAGTAAAATAATACTTGACGATAAAGGAGAACCTGTTGAATTCAAAGTATATTCAAGATTAAAGTCAGAAAGATTAATTGAAGAATTTATGCTAATAACAAACAAAACTGTAGCAAAATTCTTAGCAGAAGTAGGGCCTTCTATCTTTAGAGTACACGAAGAACCAGAATACGAGAGCATAGAAAATATATCAAAAATTGTATCTTTATTCGGATATACTCTTCCCAAAGCCAACGAAATAAAGTCAAGTCACCTTCAAAATATAATAATGAATGTTTCTCAAAAAGAATACGAGGAGTTTATAAATTACATCATACTAAGATCTATGAAACAAGCAAGATATGACACTGAAAATATAGGTCACTATGGATTAGATTTTGAATACTACACACACTTTACATCACCAATAAGAAGGTATCCTGATCTAATCATACATAGATTAGTAAAATTTGCTCTAAGCAAAAAGGGTAAGCGCCCTAAATCTCTAACTTTAAAAAACCTAAAAAAGGTAGCTAAGCATTGCTCGGAAACAGAAAGAGAATCTGTGTCTGCAGAAAGGTTTATAGCCAAATTAAAAGGAATAAGATACATAAAACGCTATCCAGAAAAAATATTTGACGCTGTTATTTCAGGTTTCAAAGAAGATGGTATGTTTGTACAGATAATCGAAAACGCCATTGAAGGCTTCGTATCATTCCAAGATATAAGCGAAAATATACTATACGATGAAATCAAAAATGAGGTAGTTGATCTAAAAAATCAAATAACCTACTCTATAGGCAAAAAAGTGAAAGTAAAATTAAAAAGTTATTCTTTTATAAAAGGTTTTCTTGATTTTAATATAGTATATGAAAATACAGAATAAAGCATTTTCACTTATAGAAGTGATGGTAGTATTAATGATAACTTCCATAATTGCAGGCACAGTATATCAACTAATCACAATTAGTTTAAAATTCTTTGAAAATTTCTCTAAGTTTAGTGATTTTTCAGTCAAAAATTTAACAATAGACATAGAAAGCGAATTAGATAAAAGTAATTATTTTGATGTAGTAAGCAATACACTTTGGATCTTTCAAGATACTAGAAAAGTAAAATATACACCCCTAAAGATAGAAAAGGATCTATCACAACTTATAGTTAGAAAAGACATATTTGAAAGTAATATAACAAACAGCAAAATATTTAGGTTAAACAACATAATTTCAATAAATTTTCTTATCCACAAGAAAGAAGGAAAAGAAAAAATACTTTTAACAATAAATGATACCAGAGGCACAAAAATTTACGAAAGCTATTTACCTTAGGTTATTCCTCAAATTTGTAGTATGTTTGGGGGAAATCAGATTTCCCAAGTTCGTTTATAAGCTTTATTGCTCTCTTTTTCTCATCATAAACAGGAATACCTCTTGAAATCTGTACAACTGGTATTAATTTGGCTTTTACAAGTTCTCCATCACCTTTTAGACTAACTTCAAGTATTCCGGAAATTCCAGAATAACCTTGTATATTTATATTACCATATGTTAAGAAATTGCCCAAAGAGTATGCTATAATCTTACCCTTATAAAGTTCAACAGCACGCAAAACATGGGGCCCATGGCCTATAACAAGGTCAGCTCCAGCATCAACTACACTTCTTGCAAACTTAACTACATTTCCTCTATTTTCACCTAAGAAATATTCTACCTCATTTTTAACATTTAATGCATTCCTACCTTCAGCTCCTCCGTGAAATGAAACTATAACCAAATCATATCGTTTCTTCAAATCAGATACAACACTTTTAGCACCTTCAACATCAATAATAGTATACTTACCACCATTAAAACCAAAAGAGACTAAGGCAATCCTTTTATTTCTAACCTCAATAGCAGTATAGCTATCCCTTGTAGCATAATTCATACCTAATTCTTTAAGAAGCTTTTGAGTATATTCATATCCTTGAGCACCATAATCCATGACATGGTTATTATTCAAAGAAACTAAATTAAACCCTAACCTTTTGAAAGCATTTGTAAGGTATGTAGGCATACCAAATGCAAAACAACTACGCCTCCCAATTTTATCCCTACATTTTGAAGATTTCATTCCTTCTTTTATAAATGAACCTTCTAGATTACAAATTAATATATCCGCTCCTTTAAGATAGTCAGATATAGATTCAACAAACTCTTCACCTCCTCTAGGAGGAAGAATAGGGCTAGGAGTAATAGATCCTAACATTGTATCTCCAACAGCCTTTATTACTATTACATCTTCAGAAAATAAATTAAATGAAAAAACTAATAAGAAAATAAAATAAAAAAGAACTCTCATCATAAGCTGAGAATTATAATAAACAACAACTTTAAGTTAAAACTTTCCAATTAATACTCTATACTCAATGCCCAACCCTTAAAGTTAGATATCTAATAGGAGAGCGAAGCCTTCTTTAAATTGGGGATAGGAGAAGCAATATCCTATCCCCTATATCCAATAGGTAAAGGTAGGTATTAAAAGGAGGGTATAACCCTCCTACTCAACTTAAGGGTGGGAGGGTGGAGAACAAAAATAATTATTTAATTAAATTGATTTCTAAAAACTTTCTTAAAAATACAAAAATGTTTTTGAAAATAATAAAGTTTTTGTTTATACTTATTGTCAAATGAAACTAAAATACATTTTCGGGCCAGTACCTTCTAGAAGGCTTGGAATGTCATTAGGGGTTGATTTAGTACCTCACAAGATATGTATTTATGATTGTGTGTTTTGTGAAGTAGGAAGATCACCTAAAACAGTAATAGCAAGGAAAGAGTATATAAGTAAGGAAAAGATAATAGAAGAACTAAAGTTATTCTTTTCTGAATTCAATGGTAGAATTGACCACATAACATTAACAGGTCAAGGAGAAACTACTTTGAATTCAAAACTAGGCGAAATAATAACCGAAATAAAGAATCTATTCCCATATCCTGTAGCAGTACTAACCCATTCTGGAAACATATATGATAGTAAAGTTAGAAAGGAGCTATCTTTAGCAGATGTAATTTGCCCTTCTTTAGATGCTGTGAGCCAAGAAATATTCGAGAAAGTAGATAAACCACATAAGGGAATAAGAATTGAGGATATAATAGAGGGACTAATAAAACTAAGAGAAGAGTACAAAGGAAAAATTTTTCTAGAAGTATTGCTAGTAAAAGGAATAAACGACAGTGAGGAAGAATTAAACAAGATAGGTCAAGTTTGTAAAATGATAAATCCTGATCTTGTACAAATAAACACAGTAGATAGACCCGGAGCATACCCTGAAGCGCTACCTCTCTCTTCAGAAGAACTAAGAAGAGCAAAGGAAATAATATCATCATACTTTGACAGAGTACAGGTACTAAGCAGACATTATAAAGATCCAGAACCATACAACGGTAAAAAAATTGAAGAAATTGAAGAATGGATAAAAGAAACAGTAAAAAGGAGACCTTTAACAACATTAGATATATCAATAATAACTGGATTAGATTTTATAAATGTCCAAAAGATCATATCTGATTTAGTATCAAGAGGAATATTTGAAGAAGTAATACTCAATTCCAGTAAGTTTTACAAAATAAAAAGCTCGTAAAACATTAAATAATGTCAATTTTAAAATGCTTGAAAACCATATCATCTTAATTTAAAGTAGAAAAAATTTAATGTATATGTTAACAAAAGCATAAAATATTATTGAATAGAATAAAGGAGAAAATACACTAAAAGAATTCTTTAAATAAATTACAGAAAGATATAATGTTGTTTTAAAATTTTATATTAATTTTCCAAACAATTAAAGTAAGAATGCTAAAAAGGGTGAAGGTTACTTTGGAATACTTAAGAAGGTATTAATAGGAGGGGTAGCCTTCACTAACCTAATATGGTAAAA
>JBMFQU010000004.1:0-34353 GCA_049968435.1 Brevinematia bacterium
GGGAAAATACTAAAAGTACTTTTCAAACATTCTTATATCGATTACAAAACTATAATATTAGGACTAAACTTAGAAATAATTAAATCTATTTAAAATTTTCCCTATGAAGTCTAAACCTTCATCTATGCTTAAAGGAACCATTTCAAAAGGTATATTATACTTTTTGCATATCTCTTTAAACAGTAATGCAATTAAAGGTAACCTAAGCCTAGATTGATCTATTATTTCTTCTTCTTTAAAAAGATTCCTAGAATCACCATCATATATTATTTTTCCATTAAGCATAACTATGATTCTTTTGGAATACTGAGCTATATACTCTATATCATGGGTAGCCATAACAATTGTCATTCCTTCTTCATTGAATTTTTTAACAAATCCATAAGTTCTTTTTGGGTTTGGGGATCCAAAGATGATGTTGGTTCATCAAGAATCAATATATTTGGCCTAGTTGCAAGAACTCCTGCTATAGCAACCCTTTGCTTCTGACCTAAACTAAGTTCACTTATTCTCTTTTTCCTAAGGTTTAATATTCCAACCTTAGAAAGTGCCTCTTCTATTCTACTCTCTATTTCATCTTTAGGCAATCCTAAATTATTAGGTCCAAAAGAAACATCTTCTTCAACAGTAGCAGCAAATATCTGGTCATTCGGATCTTGAAACAAGAAACCAACTTTTGAAAAAATTTCATAACTTCTATAACTATTTATATCCTTAGACATGAATAGAACTTGACCTTTAGTAGGCTTTAAAAGACCATTAAAATGTTTCAATAATGTGGTCTTTCCACATCCATTAGGCCCAAGTAATATTATAAATTCACCTTCTTCCACACTAAGATTTATATCCTTTATAACATAATCTTCATCTAAGTAAGCAAAATAAACATTTCTAAACTCAAACAAATTCATACTAATCCCTTTGACAAAAGACCTACAAAACATACTAAAACTAGATAAGCTAGAGTAAAAAGTAATTCTAAGAATTTAAATTTCTCTTTTTTATGATAAAACATTTTATCACTATACCCTCTAGCAATCATGGCTTCTGCAATTCTAGAAGTTCGCAACACTGAATTGACTAAAACTATTCCCCATAATTGACCAAAAGATCTTATAGAAGTAAAAAAATTAATATACCCTAACCGGACATATTGTGCAGTATATATCCTTAAAACTTCTTCCTTTAATAAAAAAACATACCTATACATCATAATAACTATGTCAATAACTAAGATAGGGATACCTATGCTCCTTACAGCATCCAAAAATTCTTCAGTAGATGAAATCTTAGATAAAATTGCTATAAGCCAAACACCCGATAATATGATAAAAAATATAGTAAAACCTTTTATAATACCTTCTATATATAAATCTATAAAAAATAATTTAAACTTTTGAGTTCCTAATTCCATCGTTGATTGAAGAATCAATATAAAAATACCAAATAATAAAGGAAACTTCAACATGTGAAATATATCTTTAAAATCTATTCTAAAAAAAATTGACCAAAAAACAACATTAGACAAAATAAATAAACTAAAAAACAAATCACGAAAAATAACATTTATAAACAGTACAGAAATAACAAAAAGCAATTTTAATCTCATATCAAGTTTGTATATTCTAAACTTTAAAGAATTAAAAAACATAGATAAACTATAAAAATGACCTTTGCTTAAATTCATAAATATCCTTACCCTATGGTAAGGTATAGTTATACTAAAACATAAACCTAAAATCAAATAAACTGTAAATAGAGTTGATATTAATTTTAATTCATAAAGATAAGGAAATAAATTCTAAATTATAACAACTAAACTTTTCTAAACTTCCCTAAAAAACCCCAAGATACTTTAGAGAACAGGAATATAGAAAAGAAAAAATTAACCTAACAATAAGTCAAAGGGGCAAGGCCCCTACTTAGAAACCTAAGATTGTTTATTCTCTTCAACTATGGAACCTCTTTTACTTAGCATGACTGCAATACCTAGAAGTATCAAAGCACCAATCACTATTGCCAATTTAATCCATACTGACAAATTAAGGATTACAATTGGAGCAATTAGAAGGGATACAAGGTTTATAACTTTTATAAGTGGATTTAGAGAAGGTCCAGCAGTATCTTTGAAAGGGTCACCTACCGTATCACCAACTACTGAAGCTTTATGAGAATCTGTACCTTTTCCACCTAAGAAACCATCTTCAATTTTCTTTTTAGCATTATCCCATACACCACCAGAATTTGCCATAAATACAGCCAAAAGTTGCCCTGTAAGAATAGCACCTGCTAAAAATCCTCCAAGTGCTTGAGCACCGAGTAAGAATCCAACAAGTATTGGTGAAAATATTGCAAGAATGCCTGGACCTATTAACTCCTTTTGAGCGGCAGCAGTAACTATATCAACTGTCTTACCATAATCTGGTTTTTCTTTCCACTCCATTATGCCTGGCTTCTCCCTAAATTGTTTTCTAACCTCTTCAACAACCAAAAAAGCTGCTCTACCAACAGCTTTTATAGCAAAAGCCGAGAACAAAAACGGAACAGCACCACCTATTAGCAATCCTATAAAAACGTCAGGAAAGTTTATCTGAATTCCAATATTAAAAAGATTAGCTTGATCGATAAAAGATCTAAACAAAGAAATAGCAGCAATAACTGCAGTAGCAATCGCTAAACCTTTAGTCAAAGCCTTAGTTGTATTTCCTATAGCATCCATTCTATCAAGAACTCTACTTGCATTTTTATTATTAACACCCGACATCTCAAATATACCATGAGCATTATCAGTGATAGGTCCATAAGTATCCATTGCTAATATATAACCTGTAGTAGTTAATAATCCTAAACCTGTTAGAGATATACTATACGCAGCAAGGGACAAGTTATCAGGGAAAATTAATATAGCACCACCAATAGTACCAGCAATAACAAGAATAGCCCAAACGGAAGATTCAAGACCAACACCCATACCAGTTAGAATAACCGTAGCAGGTCCTGTCTTACTTGAATATGAAACTTCAGTAGCAGGTTTCTTATCAGGATGAGTAAAGTAGTCAGTAAGCCACATCGTAACTATAGCAAGGAATATACCAATAGTTGGAGGTATAATGAATCTAAAATCAGGTTTTCCAGTTAGCGGATCTATCAAATAAAAGTAGATAACCACAGCGAAACCTAAGATAGAAAGTACACCTGAAAGTACATATCCTCTAGTGATTCCCTTCATAGGATCTTGTTCATCTTCTTTCATCCTAACACTCCATATACCAATCATCGAAGAGAAAACACCAATGGCCCTAAGTATCAAAGGGAACATTATAAGTTGTAATGCAAAAGTTGTAGCCTTATCTCCGTACTTACTGACAAAAGAAGGATCAAGAAGAGTAGCAGCCGCAAGTATAATAGCAGCAACAAGTGTAACTTCATAAGATTCAAATACATCGGCAGTCATACCAGCACAATCTCCTACATTATCACCTACATTGTCAGCAATAGTAGCGGCATTTCTTGGATCATCTTCAGGTATACCTTTTTCAACCTTACCTACCAAATCAGCACCAACATCAGCAGCTTTGGTATAAATACCACCACCTACTCTCATAAAAAGAGCAGCAAGAGCAGCACCAAAACCAAAGCCAACTAAAACTTTCATCGCCTCTTCTCTAAATATCATAAATATTATGGTTGCACCAAGTAATCCAAACCCTAGTGTAAACATTCCAGAAACAGCACCTGCTCTAAAAGAAACTTTCAAAGCATCCGAAAAACTTTTAGTCAGAGCAGTATAAGCAGTTCTTACATTAGCCTTAACAGATAACCACATTCCAACAAATCCAGCACCATAAGAAGCAAAAACACCCATCAAGAAAGCAATAGTAATACCTAATGGTAAACGAATATCTTCATAAACATTTTTATAAACAATGAAAAGAATAACCATGAGACCTATAATAAACCAGATCATTGTACTAAACTGTCTTCGCAAATACGCCATAGCTCCCTCTTCTATTGCAGAAGAAACCTCTAACATCTTCTTATCATCAACCTTTACTCTAAGAACATACCTAACAAGAAATATTCCGTAAACTAGAGCAATTATAGCACTCGCTAGCACAAAGAATAGAATACTCCATTCAATCTGACTAAAGCTAGGTAACACTATATTACCTTCCATAAACTCCTCCTCAAAGTTATTATTATAGAAAGCGAAATTGATTTCAACAATATTAAAAGTCTTATAAAAATTATATTAATTATATTATACCAAAAATATTTAAATAAAAAGGCTATACTTTCCAAAGAAATCTAAGCTAATATAAAATACCTAATGTGAATAAAAATTACTTAATTATAACTACAATATTACTACTATTTTCTTTACTAACATTTGTAATTTCAACTTTCATAATATACCCAAATAAATGGAAAAACTATTTGATTGAATTTATACAAAGCATAGAATCGAACGATAATAACAAAATAAACAAAATACTACTAGAGATTTCAAATAGCGGTAAGCCAGAAGAGTATAACTTCTTTTATGGTTTACTAAAATTTTACAACGGCGAAGAGGAGGAAGGAACAAAAATCTTAACTTCAATATCAAACTCAAATCTAAATGAAGAAGAAAAGGCTATTATGAATTTTCTAGTAGGAGAATATCTCCTTTTTAACAAAGATGTTTCTGGAATACCACTACTTTTGAGCAAAGAGTGCTACAACATTTTTTCAAATTATGTAAACTATACCATAGGTATATACAATTTTGATAAAGGTAATTACGAAGAAGCTTTAGAATTTTTATACTCAGCAACAAATATAGAAAATCAAGAAATAAAAAAAGAAGTACTTCTAAGAATAACTTTCATCTACCTTCTAAAAGAAGGTAAAATTGAAAGTAATATAATAAGTGAGATAGAAAAACTTGAATCTAATAAAAACTTCATAAGCAACATTATCAATCAGTTTAAAATCTTTTATTGAATTTAACATTTACTTTTGGTTCAAATTCAACTTTATCATCTTTAACAGATGAAGAATATTCAAATTCAAACAAAAGAGATTTAAAATACCAGTTAAGAGCAAAACTGTGAAGCAAAACATTTGTATAACCTTGAAAGTTACCCAATGTATCAAATCCTAACTTATATTCCAAAAACAAAGTCGGCAAAATACTTTTACCAATCCTTAACTCTGTAAGCTTCATTATATCCTGAAAGGTAATAAATGTACTTCTATTTTCAATAAGAGAAATTAAATACGAAGATATAATAGGGGAAGTTATATAAAACATATCAAGCCCTGTATACTTTCTTACATTGTAAGAAATAAAATCATAAATACCAATTGTCTCAAGCAAAGAAAGTCCTTCCTTAACTAAATCACTAGACTTAGTTGGTATTCCTAAAAGAGAAAAAATTTCAGATCTAGTCCTTTCTGGCTGAGAGTAAAAAGTAGGATTTAACTGATTTGCCTTACCTGAAATCTTTGCAATTATTTTCACATTCTCTTGATTAGATTTATCAAATATATAAGTATAAACTTCACCAACAACATAAGGTACAAAGTTAAACTCATCACCATTAAATATCAATCTAATATAATCAATATCAAAAAACTTACCAACGTATCTCATTGTACCTGTTGAAAGGCTAACAACACCACTTAATGAAAGAGATTTATCTATAACTCTTCCATTAACTACCACTTGTCCTTTCTCAATTTTGGAATTTATAACCTCAGATTCAAAATTAACACCATCCTCAAAAGATATATTGAAATTCCTCCAACTAGCAATTTGAGCAAAATTAAAGAAATCCTTTTCATCTTTTTTAGTATCCTCAGAACTAATAAAGTAAAACTTTATACTAGCATCTCTATAAAAGTTAAGTCTACCAGAAATTGAAGGATTATCAAAAGAACCAGAAAGATTAAGAGATACAACTCCCGGCCCTCTCAATTCTATAATACCAAGATTAACATAAAAATTTTGAAAACCAGATAAAGTCAGTACATTCAAACTAATAAAAGGATTATTTATATTCTGAAGATCCAACTTAGCACTGATACCTACTTTACCTAAATTATTGTATAGAATACCTTGATCAATAGATATGTTATTTCTATAAAACCTAACCCAAATTTCATTAGCCTTAAAAGAACTTTGAACTAGATCCAACTTTAAATTATCTATAACTATCTTTCCATCTCCAAGTAAATCAAGAACACCGTTCTTCTTTAAAGAAAAATTTAGATTGTCAATAAAAAGTTTACCCTTAAAATCACTAATAAAATCAGGTACCAAAATGAAATTTAAAGGCAAAAATCCCTCAAAAGTACCTGAAAAAGCATCTTTATTTTCAAAAGCTTTTAGAGTATAAAAAACTTTCCCATCTCTAGTATAATACAGCAAAATATTGTTAGTTATTTTATAAAATGTTATACCATCTCCAGGCCCAAATACAGAAACGTTATCATTACTTACCCTTACAATTTTACTCCAACTTTCATTTAATCCAGAAAAACCATTTATATTAACATCTAGTTTACCTTCAAAAACACCATTCTCAAAGCTACCTCCTAAAGAAATAACCTGAGGGATGTAAGATTCTTGGGGAATACGAGGATAAATCTTAAGTTTAGACAAAAAACTTCTTTTATCTCTAAATGAAAAATTAAAAGCAAAAACATTAAAGTAGTCAAACAAAGAAATTGATCCTTCAATAGAATTAGTACTTTTGTTAACTTTTATAATAGATTTATAAAACAATCCCAGCAACTCTACCTTTAAATCAGCCGCCAACTCTTCAAACATATCATAAAAATTATCTTTTGTAACGTCCAAATAAGCATTAAAACTACCAGATATTTTATCCAAAGGAACACCCACTAAATATGAAAAATAAAAATTCTTAAGATTAGCTACAATATAGAACATTTTAAAATCATCCGAGGTAACTGTAATTTTTGAATCATCTAAATATAGCTCTCCTTTTAATTTATTAGCAAAACTTAATCTACCATTAAAATTAATAATTTTTTGTGGAGCATATATATAACTATCTTGAATCCTTAAATCCTCTAAAGTGCCATTAACTTTTATATCAAACTTATATTCAGAATAATTAAGTACTGTAGAAAATGATAACTCCTTATTAGAAAAAGTCAAAAAAGCTTTACTAAAGTTAAGAGCACCTACTGAAAAATTAGTAAGAACTAACTTAATAGAACCAAAATTAGTAGATATACTCCCATAACCAAACTGCCTTAATCTAATAAGAATATTATCTTCACCACTATAATATGCATTTAGAGGAATAGAAACATTACCAATAGCTAAGATTAAATCTGCACTTAGTTTATTCGTCAAACTCAAATTACCTCTTAAAGATAACTTAAGTGGTAAGAATTCAAAGTTATTAATTTTTATGTTTTTCGTAGATAAATCGCTTAATAAACTCAAACTAAAAGAATCACCTTTACCTAGAATGGAAATAACATTATGCGAAACATTTAATTTCATTTCTTGTACTTCAAATAAGGTATTCAAACTAGGAAAAAATTTATTAAACAACCTACTCTTAAAATAAAATTCTCCTATTGAGTTATCCAAATCAAAAGCACCAGAAATATATTCGTTTGTTAAAATAATAAAATTAGAAGAAAAAACAAGATTATCTAAAAAATTACCATAAATACTATCAACTCTTATAAAAGATTTATCAACTCTAAAACCCTTATCAAAAATTTTTAAATCAGCTTTAAAATCCAGACTATGATCAGCAACATTCAAATTGTTTAACTTGATATAAGCATTGTTATCATCATACTTAAATGAAAAATATTTTCTCTTAGGTAAATCCGAATATTTAAAGAAAGCATATAAATTATTACTAACATTTCTTAAAAAACCATAAGCATTAGTTCCATATAAATAAGCACCAAAATAATTATTAGAAACAGATAGGGAAATATAGGTACCCTTTAGTAATGAACTTAAAATAGCTTGTGAATCTGGTAGAATAGAAATATAATTAAATTCTTTTACAGAATTAGTAACTCTAGCAATATTCCTTAACAAAAAATCAGCAACCAAAACACCATCCTTATACTTTAATTCACCATTATAATTCTCAGAAAAACAAACACCCACTAAGGTACCATTCTGAGTAAATAAATTCATCCTAATATCTTCAATTTTATTACCCATAACTTCACTATTCTTGATTTCCAATTTACTAGATAGGGTAAAGTTATTGTTAGTTTTAAATATAACAATACCAGAAAAAGAAACACTTGACTTGAAAAACTTAACAACATCTCCAATTCCATAAGAAACATCAGATAACAAATCAAAACTTACAATACTTCCAGAATGAATATTAAACTTAAGTTTATCAACTATCACCACCCAATCTCCATAATAAACTCTAACTTTATCAAACATAAACTTTGATTTAGATAATTTATCTAAATAGTAATATAAATTAACTTCATTAGCTTCACCCAAATCTATACTATTACTTACCAATTTAAGATCTACATCTCTAAAATCAATTAATCCTATAGGTAATTTACCAATAAATAACTTCCTAAGGTCAAAAGATACAATCGTTTCCTTTGAAAAGACGGAAAAATTTTTGTTTGAAAATGTTATATTCCGAATCTTTAAATTGAAAAGATAACCCAAACGTGCATTTTCAAATTTAACTACTCCAAAATCTCCTAAGACAACGTTTTTGTAATATGTATTTAAAATATAATTGAAAACAAATATTAACAAAAAATAAAACAAAATAACAACAGGTATTACAAACAATATCTTTAATATTCTCATACACTAAAAATATAATAATCTCAAAAGATGATATACAATAAGATAATTAAAAACTTGACTCAAAATCAAACTATTATTAAATTTAGTATAACAATATCCATATCCAATGGATATGGATTATAATTAGTGGAGGTAACATGAAAAAGTTTATTTTGTCAATGCTATTATCAGTATTAGCCTTAGGATTAATTAGTCCTAAGGTTTATACAGATCAAACTGAAGTAATATTTTCAACTATACCTCCGATAAAGTATTTAATTGATAGAATAACAGAAAACACAAGCTTATCAAGTGAATCAATAATTGAGAGAGGACAAGACCCTCATAACTTTGAATTAAAACCATCGTTAATAAAAAAGTTAGAAAAAGCTAAGTTATACTTTGCTGTAGGAATGGGAGGAACTGAAGAGATCCTTTTAGAAAAAATAAAAACTACCTATCCAAACTTAAAGATAGTAAATATATCAGAAGGAATAGAAAAAATAAAAACTTATGCTCACCATAAGCATAATCATGATAGTGATCATGATAGTGATAAAGAAAATCTCATTCCAAGTTATGATCCTCATATATGGAATTCACCAAAGAATATGAAGAAAATTGCAAAAAACATTTATAACACAATTAAAGCAATTTATCCACAATACGAAAAAACTTTTGAATCAAATTACAGAAGATTAATTAGTGATCTTGATAACTTAGATAAAGAGGTTTCAAAAATTCTATCTCCATATAAAGGTAAAAAATTCTTAGTATATCATTCTGCTTTTAAGTATTTTGAGAAAGATTATGGGGTAAAAGAAATATCGATAGAATATGAAGGTAAAGAAGCAACTCCCAAAATGATACAAGAAATACTAGAAATCGCCAAAAAAGAAAACATAAAAATAATATTTGTCCAAATTGGCTTTTCAACCAAAAGTGCTAATATAATAGCTGAAAGTGTTAAAGCAAAAGTTGAAGAAATAAATCCTATTGATTATGATTACATTAACAATATTAGAAATTTTGCCAAAAAAATAGCAGAAAGTTATAAATAAAGAATCTATGAAAAAGGAGAAAATAATTCTTGAAGATATAACCTTTTCATATGGTAAAGCTTCAGTTTTTTCGAATTTGAGTTTAAGAATATTTGAACATGAATTTACTGTGATTTTAGGTCCAAACGGAGCAGGTAAAAGTACTCTGATAAAATTAATAATCGGCATATTAAAGCCTCAAAAAGGTAAAATTATAATAAACTCTGAAAATAGGAATAACATTTTTGGTTATGTACCTCAAAGAGCTATCTTAGATACACAATTTCCCATAACAGTTGAAGAGGTTGTTTTAGGGGGATTAACAAACAATTTTGGATTTTACACAAGGGGCAATTATAAAAAAGTTGATGAAGTATTAGCAAGATTTGGCCTAGATAAATACAAGAAGAAAAATTTCTTTCACCTCTCAGGAGGTCAGCAACAGAGAGTATTAATAGCAAGAGCCCTAATTTCTGACCCTGAAATATTAATATTAGATGAACCTGCCTCCAACATTGACAATGAAAATGAAGAAATATTGTCAATAATTTTAGAAGAATTAAAGAAAGAAAAAACAATAATAGTAGTAACACATGAGACAACTTTTGTTGAAGATATAACAGATAGAGTACTTTGCTTAAAAGAAGGTAAAGTAGTTGAACACGAATTTGCACCCATCAAAGATCTACCTACTATTTTCGGTTATAAAGAAAACAAAAAAAGAGTACTGCACTCTTGTGAGGTATAAACATGGAGTTTCTAAGAGCTCTACTAGATCCGCAGTTGAACTTTCTAAAAAATGCTCTATTAGTTCTAATCATTTCAAGTATACCTTTGAGTATAATAGGAACATTTTTAGTAGCAAATAGAATGAGTTATATTGGTGGGGCAATAAGTCATTCTGTATTAGGTGGGATAGGCATATCACTATACTTAAGCACTGTTTACAATCTAACATACATAACACCTACTCTAGGTGGATTAACTTTTGCAATACTATCGGGATTATTAATATCATTCCTGTACTTAAAAGGAAAAGAAAGAATTGATACTTCTGTGAGTATAGTCTGGATAATAGGAATGGCAATAGGTCTAATATTCGCTTACTTAACACCTAAATTTTCTGATATTTCAAGCTATCTTTTTGGTAACATTTTGCTTCTATCAAAACATGATCTAATAATAACCATAATTTTATCACTAACAGTAATAACAATCTCAGGGTTATTTTTTAATCAATTACTTTTAACAAGTTTTGATAGAGAGTTTGCAAAGACTAAAAATATAAATGTTGAGTTATTCTTAACATTACTTATATTCCTAACATCAATCACAATATTTCTAATAGTAAAGATAGTAGGCATCATCTTATCAATTACACTCTTGGTAATACCTTCTACTATAGGACTTATGATTTCTAAAAACATAAAAGAAGCAATAATAAAATCAATCTTTATTTATAGTTTTCTATCATCTATAGGTCTATGGATAAGCTATGCACTAGACCTCCCTGCTGGTACAACCATAGCATTAGTTATGGGAATTAGCTATATACTAGTAATATTCACAAAAAAGATACTTTCTAACTGAATTTAAGTTATATTCTAAGAAGCTAATCTTAAAGATATAAAATCATCTTAAACTAAACTCAAAATCTTTAATTACGGTTATAAAATCTAAGTAACGGCACTGAATATGTAATTAAAATAACTTAATAGATAGATAAGCTGAAGGATCCACAATTTCAGTACCTATTCTAACCTCATAATGTAAGTGATAACCAGTAGCTCTACCAGACATACCCATAGCACCTATAACTTGCCCTTTCCTAACAAACTGACCTTCCGAAACATATATTGACATAAGATGAGCATAAACTGTCATAAATCCATACTTATGAGTTATTTTTATAACTTTTCCATAACCTCCAGACCAACCAGCAAAAGAAACAACCCCATCAGCAGAAGCAATAATAGGAGTTCCTGGCCAATGAGCTATATCAACCCCAGAGTGGAATTTAGCAATATTCATAATAGGATCACGCCTATACCCAAAAGTAGAAGTTATATGACCACCTCCATCTTGAACAGGCCATATTGAAGGTATATATCTTATAACATTCTTTGAATTTTCAACAAACTCAGCAAATTTTTGCATTTGAATTTTATAAATTTCAATTTCCTTCCTCAGCATATACAGTTCATCTATCTCTTTAGGTTTTTGAGAAATAACATTATCTATAGAGTTTTCAACAGTATTCGTAGACTGACTAGGTGTTCCATCTAAATATTTGATATCACCTTGAAAGCTTTGCATGGTTACAAGAGAGAAAATTTTATTTACATCAGACCTGAAACTGGCAAACCTATCCTTTAAAACATTAACATTATTTACAAAACTATTTATATACTGCTCCTTTATTTGATTTTGCTTTTCTAACCTAATAACCTTTTGATCTGTCATTTTCCTATTGGACACCGAAATAATAGAAGTAACAACAACTATTACTAAAATAATAAAGATAAATAATAAGGCAAAGTTAGATATATGTAATGTGATAACTCTCTTTTCAGAATGAGGAACTAACATTAGAGTTATTCTTTCATATCCCCACTTTTGAATTTCATTTTTCTTTACTTTAACCCATCTCTTAAAACTATACCACCATTCATTAAGGCTATTTTTCAAAACACCCATACAGACCCCCAAACTTATTTTTAAATCCCCTTCACAAATTATAAAAACAAAATAATACTTTTTTCAATATTTCGGAAAAAATAATACTAACCAAAGTTAATTGCAGCAACTCCTCTAACTAGATTATTTATATCTCTAAAGGTCACGAAATTTCTAAATCCCTTCAAGCGAAAAATTCTTTTAACCTTCTCAGCTTGCTCTTCATCTCCAACTTCAAGGATCACCCTACCTCTGCTAGATAGAAAATCTCTAACACGGTTTGCTATCTTAATATAAAAATCCATACCAAGAATCCCCCCATATAAGGCAATATACGGTTCTTTCTTAACGTCCTTAGGTAAAAAAACATAATCTCTCTCCGAAATATACGGAGGATTAGAGACAATTAAATCAAACTTACCCCACCCAATTTCCTCCCAGATATTATCAAAAATATCTGATTTTATAAGTTCAACTCCCTCAATTTCTCCAAGTAAACTAGAAACATTATATCTACATACTTCCAAAGATACATCAGAAATATCAGTCATTACAACATAAGCATTAGGGAATATTTTTTTCAAAGTTATACCGAGAATACCAGTACCAGTACCTATATCTAGAATATAATTTATATTTCTACAAGTGTTTTTTATAAACTCTATAAGAGATTCAGTTTCAAACCTAGGTATCAAAACTCCTTCCTTAACCCTAAATTTCATCCCCCAAAAATATTTATAACCGAGTATATACTCTAAAGGTTCAAATTCTTTTCTCCTCTCAATAAAACTTAAAACTTTCTCTAATTGGTCATCGTCAATTTCTAAATCTCCTCTTACATAAATTTCGAACCTTCTTATATTTAAAACATCTGAAATTATAAGTTCAGAATCCGTTTTAGGCGTAGGCAAACCTGCTTTTCTTAAAGTATCTACACAATAATTGAATAAATCACCCAACTTCATAATAAAAGTATAATAAAAACAACAATTCAAAGAAAATCAAAGTTAGCGATAACCATAGAAAAGTTTTAGAAAATAAAAATGAAATTCAATTAAACTTAAACTATGTCAAATATCGGAGATTCAAGAAAAACATACGCAGAAATAAACTTAAACACCCTATACAACAACTACCTAGAGCTTATAAAGCTTAACAATAGAAAGCCAATAATTCCTGTCATAAAAGCAGACGGATATGGACACGGTGCTTTAGAGGTATACAAATTTTTATATGGAAAAGGTATAAATAAATTTGCTGTTGCAACTATTGAAGAGGCATTAGAATTATGTAATTTGCCTTTTTCAAAAAATACAGAAATTCTGATATTCTGCCCCTATCCTTATAAAATACTAAAAGAACTAACTCAAGAATACAACAATTTAATACCAATAGTAAGTGATATTCAAACACTAGAAGAAATAATCAAAAGCAAAACATCAATGAAAATAGGTATAGAAATAGACACTGGAATGGGAAGATTAGGTATAACATATCGCCAAAAAGAGAAGCTCATCGAAATACTATCAAATGCCCAAAATATCAATATTTCAGATATTATGTCACATTTCCCCTCTTCTGACTTTGACCGAGAATTCTCAATCTACCAGATAGAAATATTTGATGACATCTTGGAATCCATAAAAAAATTATTTCCAAATGTAAAAACTCACTTTTCAAATAGTGGTGGAGTAATAAACATTCCTGAGGCAAGCAAATATGATTTCGCTCGTTGTGGATTATCAATATATGGTTATTACCCTAATCTAAATCTCAAAAATAAAGTTAAGCTAAAAAATTCTCTAGCTCTAAAATCTCAAGTAATACTAAAAAAATTCCTTAAGAAAGGAGACAGTATTAGTTATAACAGAACTTACTTTATGAAAGAAGATGGATACATAGGAATAATACCTTGTGGTTATGCAGATGGTATTCCTACATTATATTCAAATAATATGGAAGTTATCATAAGGAATAAAAGATTTCCAATTGTTGGAAGAATAACTATGGACTACATAATAGTTAAGATAAATAATGAAATCAACACAGGAGATGAGGTTTTAATATTCGGAGAGGATGAAAATAACTCAATAAAGATTGAGGAATTTGCACAAAAAGCGAACTTAATACCCTATGAGATAACTTGCGGCATATCGAAAAGAATAAAAAGAATATATAAAAAATAAAAACAGCCTCCACCTTGATAAGTGGAGGCCGTTAACGGGGATGAATTCGAACACCCGGGAGGTTAGCCCTAAAAAAGGCTAATTTTTCTTTTTTGTATCTTTAGAAGGTAGTTGCTGATAAACTTTGTTAGTCTGCTCCGTAGGAACAACTTCTTTCTGAGGAGATTCTTGTTGAGAAGAAGGCTTCTCTGAAGGTGATACATTAAGTTCCTTTATCTCTTTTTTCTTCTTCTCTAATTCCTCCATAAATTGTAGCTCTTTAATCTTCTCTTCAGTATAAGCAAAAGCACTTCTTGGAAGCCTATATCTATAAACTAAAGCAAAATTATGAGAAAGATCCCCTAAGGAAGAAAATATATTAGGCATTAAACTAACAACATAATCTATATTAACCTCATGTTCGTCCGAAAAAACATAACCAAAAGATAACCCAAAAGTAATATTCACAAATTCATTCAAACCAAATTCATACCCACCTCTTACACCAATGATTCTATTTAAAAACCAACTTTCTACACCTATATGATAAGTTAGGTCAAGTTCTCTATTATCACCTGGTTCCCTTTCAGTTTGAGTAACACCAGCTCCAACCATAACATCTTCAAAAACACCCCAAAAAGACCCTACTAACCAATTAGCACCGAACTTTATTTTCCTTGGTAATGTTGAATTATTTCCTTCAATTATGGCGGTATTAGGCTTTATCAGATTTTGAATAGTAAACCCCAATCTTATTGTATAACTAAAGTCATAAGTCAATCCTGCATCTAAACCAAAACCCCAAGTACTTAACCTATCACCTAGATACGGATTAACTTGTGTATCAGGATTAGGTACCAAACCTAAGTTATAGAGATTCACTTTTACTCCACCAGAGATTCTAGCACCTTTGGATATAAAATCATCAAGATTTTTAGCATAAGTAAGACTTATAACCTGCTCATAATATAAGTCCATCACATTAAATCTAGAAAATGAAAAGCCTATTGCCCCCTCTCTAAAAAAGTAAGGGACATTGCCACCTGCTATTAAACCAGCAAGATAATCTACTCCAGCGTATCCTCTATTACAGAAAGGAATAACCCCAAAGATACTAAACATATTCATACCATTTTCATCAATATATCCTATTGGTAATCCAAAGTTGATTCTTGTTTCAATATTTTTAGTATTAGCAACCAGAGCGGGATTATACTCCATTCCATTAACACCATCAAATATACCAAACATTGCATTACCCATACCTCTTGATCTTGGACTAGTACCTCTATCTAAAAATTCAAAAGCACCATAAGAATAGCTAACCAAAACTAAAATTATCAAAAAAACAACTAACTTCCTCATAAACTCCTCCTATCTATTTAACGAGGATGACGGTACTTCTATATCCTACCGTACCCCCTGCAACAACAACATAAATATAAGCTCCATTACTAACATAAACACCATCTTGATCTTTACCATCCCAATACACCTCCCCTTGACCAAAACTACCATCAAACTCCAAGATTCTTAATAACTTACCACTTAAATCATATATCTTCACATAACCTTTATCATAAGGTTTATCAAGTTCAAATGTTATCTTAAGCATTCCATATTTATAATCAGCTTGATTCCCATGAATATTAGGTGTAAATGGATTAGGTGAAGCCTTTACATTTCTCACAATTCCCTCTTTCTTGATATTACCATCACCCATAATCGCATATACCCTATGCAAATACCTTGTCTTGATATAGATAAAGTTGTTATCTTTATCAACTTTACCACCAATCCTTACCCACTCTTTAGTAGTATCCTTCCAATACCATACACTCAAACTATCCTCACTCCACCCCTGTGAAGTGATATAATTCTCATCATAATAGAACTTTAATATAACGTCACTTTTTAGAGGATTTTCAAATATATCACTTCCCGGAATAGTTTTCATAATAAGTTCATATACCTTCATTTGAGAAAGATCATCCAACCTAGATGCACCTTTAGAATTCAATACTCCTGCTTGTTCTTCTGCCGTTGCTAACCTACTGATTATATCAACAGAGAAATCATTAAGTAATGCTCCAGGCGGTACAATCAAAGCAGTATTACCATCATCCAGTGATACAACTGATTGCTCTTCCCTAGCTTCTGTACTAAAAGGCATATTGCTAAGCACAATCATACCAATATTAGTTATCCTATTTGCAGAAACAGTAATATTCTTTATAACTAGTTTCCTATACTTACTACTTGTTACCAAAATATCATATGTACCACTAGGTATAAAGTCTAGCATATAACTACCTATTAAAACATTATTTATATTAGTATTAGTGGTAAGAGAACTTAATATATTATTAGAGTATACATTATCAATAACAACACTTTCGGTACCACTATAAACAAGTTTCACAGTTATATCCTTATAATAAGGTTTTACCAACCCTAAAACTCTACCAAAGTTAGCAAAAGCTATAATAAAATCAGCCGTTTCAGTAGCGAGTACGTTAACATCTTCATAATCTTCACCACCTTGATAATAAACCATACCCTTCATATTGTTTGTTGTGTTGATTATGTTAGTATTGGAGTAAGCATTATAAGATATATCGACTAATATATACTCACTTCTTCTCGTAGGTATAAACGTATTCACAAATAAGTAACCATTGCTAACACTCCAAGAACTAATATAATTATTTGAACTTCTAACATTTTCAATAGAATAATTGGAACTAGCGTAAGGTATCCTAATGCTAACAATTGGATAACTGTAAGAATTATTATCAACTCTAAATACGATTGTATGATTGGTATCTATAGACCAGGCAATATTATAAGGTTTAATAATTCTAAAGTCAGCTGGCGCTTCAGGAAAATCAAACAACAAGTTAAGAGTATTACCAGGTGAAGAATTTATAAATTGCTCAACCCCTAGACCATTATCATAATAAACATCTATTTTTACATTAGTCTTTGCATTATAGTAATTTTCGAAAACAAACCAACCAATATCCTTTTGTCCAGATGCAATACCATCATTAGTGTAATGTATAAATACAAAGTTATTAGAATTTGATATAATGGCTCCACCAATTTGATTACTCAAGGATAAGAAATTGCTTACCAAACTAGGTAATACAACTTTAACAAAAGTTATATTATTCATCTCTTCTCCGGTATTGGTAAATACTATTCTAACAACATTAGTAGAAGGAACACCTGGAACAACCGAAAGTAAAACATACTTATTAACTAAATCAGCATATCCTTGTGCAGGCGGCATAACTATTGAAATAATATTACTATTCAAACCGATGTTAGGAGGAACATATCCTAACCCCTCATTCACATAGAAACCAACAACTGAATTAGTATTACCAATATTAAAATCATCAACAGCCACTATAGTTAAAGAATCATTATCCCCCTTAGAAAGACCATTGGTATACGAAACATAAATATTAGTATTATTGCTTATACTTATAACAGAAGGTTTGGTATTGCTGACACTTATAACGTTCGTAAAAGGTGAATTAAGAGAAACTAAGAAATTTTTAACACTAGCATCACCACTTGTATTATTATCAATCTTAACAGAAATAACATTAGTCCTAAGCAAAGCATTCAAACTAGTAGTAAGCAATTCAGCAGTAGGTGGTTGTATGAACCTTAATGTCATGTCAAGCAAATCTGTAGGAATAATATTTGCGTTTGTAACACCATTGTAAGCAGTACCTGTAATATTAAAGGAAGTACCTGCTACATTCGTATTAGAAATCTTAATTCTAACATAATCAACAACATTGACTGGCAAATTATCATAAAGCAAAGTTAAAACTCCACCTGAATATGATTTGTTAGTTGCATAATCACTTGTAACATTGGCTATATTAAAACCTATCTGTAATGCTGTAGGAATGTTTATATCTAACCTTGTTATACTATTATCACCACTTCCTCCATTAGAAAGAATTATCGTAATTGTTGGATTTGGATTAGGATAATACGCTTCCCTATTTAAAAGTTTAGTATAAGCATATGGAGGACTTGAAATGTAAGAAACAATATTAGTACCACCAACTACCCTACCTTTAACAAACTTGCCGCCGCTGGTATCAAACTTAACTTTCAAATTAAAAACTCCATTAGTATCGCCTATAACCCAATTATCTCTAGCATGAACATAAATTATATCATTAGAACCAACTGCAAGTCCGCTAGTATTAGTATAATCTACAACTATACTATTAGTTAGTAGGTACACCAAAGCATTTCCATAAGAATTACTCACAACCATATCATTTGTTATCAAAACGAATGGATATGATAAAACTAAAGTCCTAGCATTATTGCCAGTATTACCAGCATTGTCTACAAATACCTTATACATTACAAATCCATTCTCAAAAGCTGAAACTATGTTAGGCTCAACCCTATAATTTGCTCTGTAAGGAGGATTATCTATATTGTAATTAAGATCACCAGGAACCAATTCCAAAGCATTAGTGTAATAAACATTGCTTGGATAATTAGCAACCTCTACTTTCAAATTAGTAGAGTAAATCATGTAATTATCAACATTATCATAGGCAGTAAAGTAAATAATATCCTTAACTCCTGAAGCTAAGTTAGTATTACTGATAGCATAATCTACAAATATCATATTGCTCGATGAATAGTAATTAATGTTAGCAGGTATTTTGTTAGATAATACCACTACATTCGTAACTATGTTAGGTAAAAAGATTCTTACCCAATAAACATCATTATACTTTTCACCAAAATTCGTAAGCTCAAGCTTCATATCAATTTCATCAAGATCATAGTAAACATTATTTGGTATCAATTTACCATAAATTCTTGAAGGTGGTAATTTAACAAAAGTAGAACCACTACCGCTAGGTATATATGGGAAATTATTATTGCTATAACCATCATTATAATCAACTCCAACATTCCATATTACATTTGTCTCACCATAGTTGAAGTTATCAATACCTCTTATCTGAACAGAATGTACTTTTGTTCCAGAAAGCTTCTCACTTACAAAACTGACTATTATCCTTCTATTATTTGTATCAACTGTCAATATCGGATTTGCTGATAGAGTAGTAGGTGTTGTATTCAATACATTAACATTACTTATATCAAATATACTTGGAAGGTAAATAGCAATCCTATGAACATCTTTACTATTAACACTTAATCCATTAGTTATAGTTAAAACGAAATCATTAGTATTCTGAGTAGTCCATATTTGAGTAGGATTTATAGCAATAGAAGGCTGCTCTGTAATCCAAAGTTTCTTATCATCAGTAGAGTATATAATATTTGTACCTTCTTCCCAACCATCAGAATAATAATCACTTCCATTACTAGCCATAACTACAAATTCACCATTAGTAGGTACTGAAAATGTATTAGAAAATGTAACTATAACATTATCTACATATCCTGCAGGTAAATTAGTGCTCAAGTTTATGTAATTTATTGTAAAATTACTCGGAGTAATAGCAATCCCACTACCACCAATTATACTAGAACTAACACCAACAATCTTACCTTGATAAACTGGAGGAATATTAACCTTAACCCTATACAATCTATTAGAACCAAAACCTGCATTAGTTATAATAAATTTCAAACTGACATTTGTAGGCGTAGATGAAGTATAAACAACTTGACTATCAATCTTTGCTCCCATATAAACATGCGGTAATTTGAAATTAAGTGTCCAACTACCATTTGTGATAGACTGAAATGCTTTTTGATTAGAAGCACTCACTACAAAACTAACATTAGGTCTTGAATTTTCAACAAAATCCACCATCTTAAATGTAATCAAATCTTCACCACCAGGAGGAATATTGGTTAGTTCTCCTAAATAATTTATTACAACATAATTATTTGAAAAAGTACACCAGATGTTATCAAAACTAATAACACTACTTTGTATATCAAAAACATTTGTAGAAATATTTGTAGGAATGTTTATCATTAAACTATATATCTTATTACCAGATCCAGAACTAACACCAAGGTTTGAAACTCTCAAGAATAAAACATTAGTTATTGTTGAAGAATCTATATCACCTAATCCTATATAAGAGTTTGTATTTGTGTTATAGAGAGAAACCCACGCTTGTACATCAGGCCATTCTATATAAAGAACCTGCCTCTCAGAGCTAGATTTATCTTGAGCATTGGTTTCCCCTCTACTATTACTTACATATGTTTGAATTACAAGATTAGTGGGTACAAAGTAATTTGTATTACTAAGCGTTATGAGAATCCTATCAAAGTAGGAAGAATTTTCATACACAGACTTTAAATCTACACCTTCATTATCGTAGTTTAAGATTATATTATTACCTGAAACCTGAATATTAGCTGAGTTTGTAAGCCAACTTTGACCTGGTATCAAAGAAACATTATTAATAACAAACCCACTTGGTACAGAAATTCTAGCTTTAGATATATTATTACCAGGAGCACCCGTATTATAGATAAAATTCGTAAACGAGAAACTAACAATAGTGGTATGTATCTTGTTAGTAGCTATATATGCTTTACCTTCGGGATCTGGTGGAGTAATTAAAACTGTCCAAGAATTAGGTGAATATTCAGAACCTGGTCTAAGACCTTCTGTATTACCATTGTCAGCATAAACAACAAAAGCAGCACCTACTGGAGGATCACTTACACTCCTCTTATGCACAGTTGTAAAGTATATAACATCATTTGACCCAGATCTTAAAGGCTTAGAAGCATTCGTATAATCAACAAATATTCCAAAACCTAAACCAGATATATTAGTAGTGTATAACAAAGCAGGAAAGTATGTAGAATTATTAGAAAGACCCCAAGCGTAGTTAGTTATATAATTCGTATCAAACAGAATAAACATCTTAATTATATCATTTCCTAAAGGACCATCATTTATCACAGTGTAAGAAAAAGTATTAGTAGGCCTTGAGTTATCAGCTTTTGGAGGATAAATGGAACCAAGAGCACGAGCAGAAGGTATTATAACCTGAACAACTTGAGTTTTATAAATGCTATTAGTATTGGTACCTGCACCAAACATACCATTGCCAAACCTATCATAAGCCCACATCGGCCAAGTAAAGTTAGAAGTACTAATACCTACAGGAAGATCTGGAGTTTGAATTACATAAAACTCTATTCTATCAATACCATTCTCACCTGGAATTAAATTTCCAGCTGCAGCATAATCTACCCTTACTCTATTCGAACCACCATAGTTAGTTAAATAAATGTAATTAGAAGGAACTAACAAAGACTTAAAAGCATTACTTAAAACAAAACCATCAGGTACATAAATTTCAACTGAAGAAATATCAGGATTGTTATTAAGTCCAGATGTTGAAAGATTATAAAACATGGTATAAAACTGATTACCTTCATACATAGGCGTTGGAGAATAGTTAATACTTGCGTAAATGTAAGGTTTGGAATAGACTTTAACAGTCATACCTGTACCAATTTCTCTTGCTCTCTTCCAGCCAGTTGTAGCATAAGGTATATCCGTACCTGTATTTAGTTCTTTATTACAATCTACATAAACATAAAACTTATAGCTTCCAGAGATATCAGGAGTACTAGGTGTAATCAACCTAAACGAAACTTTTATAGTCTTATCAGGAGTAGCAGCTCTAACTATAGAATTGTCAGCCAAGCTTACCATCTTAAACCTTATAAGAAGACTGTCTGGATCATAAGGATCTTGCCTAACTAAAAACTGGTTAGTAGCAGGTTCACCTGAAAATATCCTATTATTTGTATTAGCACCGGTTATATAATAAGTTTCAACCCAAACAGCATTAGTATCCCACGCACTAAATCCAGAAGGCTTTTTAACCTTTATTTCACCAACACCACTATCAGATGATGTAATATCATTTGAGATAACTATAGTATAAATATCTGTTTTATCTACGACGGTCTCGTATGGAGTTATATAAGCATAAGTATTACTAGTGACTGTCCTTATAGTAAAATCATCCCAATAAGCTTCCTGAGACTCACTAACAAAAACCAAAGATTCATGACCAAATTCCACAACAAGGTTAGAGTACCAACCTACAGAAGTTTCAGCTACCTTATACCAACTTCCATTAGTAGCATAAGGAGAAGGATTAAAATAAATATAAACCTTACTACCATCATGAACCATCTTCACACCAAAAACAAAAGTATTAGCATTAGTAGTACCTCTATTACCACCATAAAAATTCATATTGAGAATATTAGAACTATTATCTTGCATATTTGTCCCTCTAAGAGCACTAAGTGAAGCAGAATTACCCCAATTATCATAAAAAGTACCCGCAGCCAAGTTTATTGGATACTTACCACCTTTATAATAACCCCACTCTGAAGTAGTAAGATTAGAAAGCAATTCTTGATAAAGTAAAATAAAGTTATCATAGTTATCCCACTCATTTGTTTTATAGTTTTCCTCAGCAAACCATATGTTAATAGCAGATTGCTGATAACCGTCGGTGTTAGTCCTATAATCACTTACATTATCTACTCTTGACATCCTATGAACTACAGCAAATCCAAAAGGTTCTTCTGGTGTTGCAACTATAACTTTAGCTATCTGTGAATTACTAGTAGGTATGAATTTGATGCTATTACCAGCCCAATAGTTATTAAGAGTAAGCTGTCCATTGTTACCACGACCGTATATTATTAAACTATTATCAGATACACCATTAGTAGTACCTACCGTAAAGGCAGAGTACCAATTTTGGTTATCATCATACCCTTGATTAGTGTTAGTAGTAGTGTAAAATATACCGCTTCTACCTCTAAGAGTGTGTATTTCCCATCCATTGGTGGTAATACCTGTTAGTCCATTATTAAAAGGCTCATAGTAGGAATAAGAATAAACATCTATTAGAAACAAACCATAAAAACCTAAAATAAATACTATAAACAAAATAGATGAAATAAGACTTCTCATAATACTACCTCCTTTACTTAACAAGCACAATTGTGCCTGTATATACATTTTCACCTGCTTTTATCCTGAAAATATACACTCCACTTCTTACCATCTTACCGTCCATATCCGTACCATCCCATCCAATTTCACCATTTATAAACCCTTCACTACTCTGTTTCTTTATCCTCTTTACTAATCTACCATCAACTGAGTAGATTGAAACCTCATATTCGTTATAAGGTTTATCAAACTCAAAAGATATTTTTGCAACACCATAACTTGGATCAGTTCTACCACCACCAACTGGTGTAAACACTTTTGGAGAAGCATTAACATTTCTTATAACATTTGTAAATTCTTTACTTGATTCAAAAATTCCATAGTACCTATGTAGGTAAGAAACCTTAGAGATTATAAATTTATTTACTTTATCAACCTGACCACCTAGCCTAATCCAATCACCTGTAGTATCTTTCCAGTAGTATATACCTAATTTATCTTCATTTGCATAAGCATTACTGATAACAGAAGGATAATAGAAATAAAGTATTATATCTCCACTTATACCAACTTCTTTAAGTAATTCCTCATAAGAATAGCCCCTTACATCCAAGAAATAACATTTCAGACTGTCATAATTAGAAGGTTTACCTATATCACCATTCTTCTGAATACCATACTTCTGAAGTTCAGTTAAATTAGTTACATAAAGGTCAACAGAAAAATCTCTGTAAATATCACCAGACTTAACGATAACTTTACTCTTATTATCAGAGCCAGAAACTATATCTTGATCATTTTGAGAACTCTTACTAAACGGCTTATTAAGCATATAAATGGTACCTACAAAATTATTTTTATTCTTTTCAACAGTAAACTCTTTAATCATAAATCTATAATTTTCGTTTTCAAACATAAGTAAAACTTTGTTATTACTATCAGGGTAAGCTTCTTGTATATAGAAAGAACCATCCGCAGTAGATGAAACAGCAACTATATCATCACCTTGGCTATCCTTTTTGACATTACCATTTTGATCAACTTGTTTTATGTTTACAGAGTATCTATAAGGAGTTACATAACCTTTTATTCTACCAAACGGAGCATTGGTAACATAAGCAACTTGAGATAAACCAAAAGGTTTAACCAGAAAAGAGTTTGTATTAGTAGCACCAGTCAACCAAACTTGTCCTGTCATAACTATAGGATAGAAATTAGTTAAATTATAAGAAACTTTTATAGTTATCAAGTCTTCTTTATTGAAATCAAAGAAACCATTAGGATAATTTACAACTATTAAATTGCCAATATTGGTGATACTTATAGAAGCATTCGAAATCATTTGGAATGAAGTTAAACTTTGAATATTGAAGTTAGTAAAGTCAAAGTTTATGATAACATTTGTTACATATACATCTCTTGATCTATTTATGATTTTATATTCAATCGTAGCATTTGTATTGATAGTGTATATATTCTGTCCCTTATTTATATAACCAAGGACCAAAAGTGGTGGATATTGGACATTTAAAACTGTTGAACCTCCTAATATAGTATCCCCAAGATACCAAGGACCACCATATTCATTTCCTGCCATAAATATGAAAGATACATTAGTGATCATTTCATAGTAATTCTCAGCAACAAAGTAGTATTCATCATAATCGCTAGCACTGATACCAGAAGTATTAGAATACCATATCTCGTAATACGGTGTATTAACAAAATTAGAAGCAATTCCTCCTAATCTATTACTAACCAAAGTTAAACTAACGAAGCCCCAAGGAATATTAAATCTTACCTTTAGAAGTTTATTAGAGCCTTTACCTTCATTAGTTACAGTGAATTTAAAATCGTTAGAAAACTCTGTCACATAGATCTTAGTAGGTGTAATTGAAGCTTTCATATAAGCAGGTGGCATAACATAAGTTATATTATTTGTATAACCCAAAAATATAGAAAACTTTCTCCATGTAGCACTACCATCATCAAAATATCCATCTATACTTACATTGGTACTTCCTATATCCAAAGTATCATAACCGAAAAATGTGATACTATCTTGATCACCAGGTAATACAGGGCTACCATCATAGTCAATTATTATATTACTATTGCCATCATTACTTATGTAACTTCCACCCACTTTAGTGCTTGATATATTACTTAACGTTGAGAATAACCAAATAGGTAACTCTATTTTTACCTTGTATATGGATTTAACACCTGTTGTATCATTCTTTATAGAAACCAAATAATTTGTAAAGTAATCACTAGTATCTACAGCATTTGGTAAAACATACATAGAAGGTAGTTTTTCAACTTTAAAAGTTAGCTCTGAAAAACTACTCTCTGAAAATACATTGGTATTCTTTGAATTCCATACAACACCCGTAAACTGTAAATTAGTTTTAGAAGAGAAAACATTACTCAATCTTAAGGTAAGATAATTTGTCATTCCTACCTCAAAATCAGTTAAGTAGTTTAGATAAACAGAATTACCTACAATAGAATAATTAGCATTCTGAGCACTAATAACATTTTTCAATGCAAATCCTGGTACATCTATTCTAGCACCTCTTATTATGTTCTTATCAACGCCGGTATTACTCAAAACAATAGTTAAATCAAACTCTTTATCAGAGGTGTATATTTCCTTTGGATTTGGTGAAACAATATAGCCAACAGCATAAGGCAAAGGCATGACAAAGGATACATAATTCACCTTACCCACAACAACATTATTAGTCTTCTCTTTGCCGGCAGTAGTAGTAAACACAGAAGTAGAATACCATACAATATTAGTTTCTCCTTCAACCAAATTATCCTTAAACTTTATTGTAACAACATCATTGGCTCCTGGAATTAGAACATTAGTGTACTGAACAATTATTTTATCATTTGAAATGCTAGTAATACCACCATAAGCGCTACTAACTTGCATACCATTAGTTTCAACAATACTACCTATAGCAGGAATATTAATAATCAATTTTTCAAGAGAATTACCTGCACCACCTAAGTTAAATACATAATACATTAATTGGTTAGTTTGCTCACTCGTAGAATAAACCTTATAGTAATCTGAAGGATTGCCAGAAATCCTATTAAACATTTCAAGATAAACATCTACCCTATAGTTAGGTCTCTCAATTATGTTAGAGAGAGATCTACCCTCTGTTATCATAGCATTTGTATAAGCAGTAGATACAGTAGAATTATTTACTCTAACTACCCAATAAGAATTAGTAATACCTCCAACAGAAGAAGTATCATCTATATTATCCCAACCTACAAGAGTAATAGTATCATTACTACTTGGTAATATAGATTTGCTAGCTTCCCAATATTTCAAAACAACAATATTGTTATTCGAAATGTAAATATTACCTGTACCCAAAATAGCACTTGTAACTGAAGTTATATTGGTTATAAAGGCCGAAGGTAGTATAGTAACTTCTTTTATTTCATTACCAGGTTCGCCAATATTCTTTATAGTAAATGTATATGTGTAGTTTGAAAAATCTTCACTAACATTAATAGGCTCTACATAAGCTTCTGCTAAAGCAAAATTGTATATTATATCAACAACATTAGTCCTACCAGGTTCTACTAATGTAGTTCTACCATCAAATCCTTTACCATCACCATAGTCAACCTCAGCAAACCAGAAAGTATTAGTACTATAAAATTCATTATAGGTACTCAAAAGATTAGATAAAACGATTGTATCATTTTGATTCTGAGGAATAGGTGTAGAATAGGTGAGTATAACATAGTTAGAACCTAAAGACCAAGAAGCACCTCTAGCACTACTAACAACTAAATCGTTTGTAACAAAAGGATAAGGTATATATATTTTTACCCCACTAACACTATACCCTGAACCTACATTAACATAGTTAGTAAAAACAGATCTAGTTTGTGCTGAAGCTATACTATTAGGTAGTATATAATAAGTAGAAGGAAGGACAATATATGTATTTGAGGTATAATCAGTTAAGACACCTATATTAGTTATAGGTGGAAACTCAGGTGAATTATCAGCCCACACAGCCCAACCATTGGTAGAAACATTTGTCATGTTATTTGAGAAATATATTTTTATTAAATCATAACCAGAAGCAGGCAATCCTCTAAAAGCATCACCCATAACATTAGAATAAGATAACTCTATCTTAGTACTATCCCAAGTTATATAACTAACATTAGTCCAACTACCAATTACATTGGTTATTTTACCTTGGAAAGCAGAAGGTATATCAATCTTAACATAGGTAAGCTCATTAGCACCTGTACCCATATTAGTAATAAGCATTAATAAAAAGTTATTATTTGAATTAGCATTACTAGCTATTATTACATTATTACTAACACCATACCTAGCATTAACTGGGGGATCAGAAACTAATACATTGTTAGTATAAAGATTGGTAAATTCTCCTCTCTTATTAGAAACAGTTATTATGAAATCAACATTAGTTGAATAATTAATATGATCAACAACATAAGCAGTTATTACATCACGATAGGTACCGTATATACCAATATTGTAAGTGACATTTATATTAATATTCCCACCTTCCGTAGTAATATAAACATAAGAAGAATCACTTCCCATTATATCGCTACTAATTCCATAAACATTAGTAGAAAAGTATGAAGGAACCTTAATTTTAACATGCATTATTGAATTCTTAACATGATAGTAAAGATTAGTTATAGTAAAAGTAATCTGATTCGTGGAAGAAGCTCTGTCTATATAACCACCAGGAACACTTAACCAATTACTTGCACTAACTCTGGAATATATAAAATGTAAATCTTGGTTATTATCAAAAGGTACAGGACAAGCAATCGCTTTATTAAAATTAGTAGAATTGGCTATATAAACTTGTAGAGTTAAATTAGTAACATTATTGACATCATATCTAATCCGGAATGAAATGGTATCATTTTGGCCTGAAAGCAATCTATTTCCAGCACCATCATAATTAGCAACAATGAAATTACTACCACCAATGTTTGTTGTATAAACATAAGAAGTACTAAGCTTAACAGAAGAAATATTAGCAACATTAGTTATCAAATTAGGGTAATATATATACGCAGTAAATATATCATTACCATCTTCACCTTCATTCTGTATGTACATCTGTACTTGTACATCGTTCGTATCTATATACACATGATGGAATGCAGTACCTGGAACATCTCCATCCTCTTCGTTAGGAGAGGTTATCTTAGCAAGTCCTCTGGGAGGAGGTGTAATAACTCTAATATCCAACCCCGTAAACGAAGCAGTAGTTGGCACCCAACCATCACCATTAAGGTTATCTACCCAAGATGGGAAAGAGTTAGTAAACTCATTAGTAAGTGGAGGTACATTATCCCACCCTACAAATGTAATTACACAATTCGTCCCTGCTGGCAAGTTAGTACTCACCGCCTGGAAATCAATAGTCAAAAAGTTAGTACCACCTATATCACCAAAAGTAGTATTAGCAGGTATGGTAGTAGATATATCACTTACATTTGTTATCCAAGAGGGTAACATTATTCTTGCTTTAGCTATGTTATTACCAGCAAATCCTTCGTTCCTCAAAACATACTTATAAATGTTTGTTATAGAAGTATTCTCAATGTAACTAACATCATTAGTTTGAGCAACAATCCAAGCAGCAACTTTTGCTCTAGGTCTCCTACTCTCAATAGTTCTACTCGGATAAGAAGAATTGGTACTAACCATAACCCACAAATTTTGAATACCACCAACATCTTTGTTATTAACATAAGCAAACCAATCGTCATACCTATTAGTTATGTCAATAGGCGTACCGTAAGTCTTTATAACTATCTCATCTAAACCATTCACAGAAGGAATAGATTTATCCTCCTTCCAGTACTCAATGTAAATATTTGTAATCCCTCCTTCGTTAGTTATCCTTATACTATTAATAGGATCAGTTATAAGAATGCTACTAATATTCGTTTCAAATGCTGTATTAGGTTTAACAATAAAACCAGAGGGAACTTGTATCTTTAAAGTAGTAATTGGTGGATTATCAGAACTAAATCCAGCTGTTGAAACATAATAATAGAAAGTATTAGTTGTACCTTGATAAACCATATTAGGTGTAATACCGCCATTCGCCCTAGGTATATTCAAAACCGATATATAAAGAGTATTACCATCAGAAAGTGAAGGCTCTATACTAGATACATCTAAAGCATCACCTGAATAACTTTTCATTCTACCAGTAGTTGCATACCTTGGAGCAGTACCAACTGAAGTATCAGTCCATGTATCACCATACTTAGGATTATCTACATAAACATCAAAATAATCCTCCGAAGAAGAAAAAGTAGAAGGAGTAGTTAAATTGGAAATAATGATCCTTATAAATTTATTTGAATAATCACTTGTAGATATAGGTCGTATTATCTGATTATCAGCCCAGCTCGTTGCCCTAAATCTTATCTTTAGAGTATCACCATATACAGAAAGAGAAACATTACCACTACTAGGATTAACATCTCCTGATTGCTTACCAAAGTTAGCAAGTAAATTCGTATTACTATAAACCATTATAGCTATGCTATTAGTATAACTAGCCCAATCAAAACTAGTCCAACCAACAGGACGTTTTATATGAATTTCAGAAACTCCTGCATCATTTGTAGAACCAAAAATCGGTTTTATAAATATATTAAGATGGGTAGTAGAATTAGTACCAAGTTGATAAGGCGAAATTTCAGAAGTAACAGAAGAAGCAATAGTACGAATATAAAAATCATCAAAAACTACATATTGCAAATCTGTATCATACCTTATAGTCTCAACCCCCATAAGGGGGAAAACATTACTAGAAAATCCAACAGAAGCTTCACCTAACTTAAGCATAGCATTAGGAATACCAGCAAAAGGACCAGCGGAAAGGTTATTAGGATTAGGGTTTGCGAAAAACTGCACCTTACCACCATCATGCGTCATCATTATCTTTATGTAGTTCGTATTAGTAGAATAAGTATTAGAGTATTGAGAATAACCACCATTAACTTTTCCTTCATTTGTAGGATGTACCCAATTATTATCCATATTCCACTCTAAAATCGGCTTTACGTTATAAGTTGTACCATTTAGAGAAGGAACATTCGTAGTATAAAGTCTACTATAAGAGCCTTTCCAATATCCCCACTGACTATATGGAGTGTAAGTAGTAGTATTAGAAGTATTATCTATCATTCTCATCATATCGTAAAAAACTATTTGATCAGGAAACTTAGTTAAATCAGGAGAACTATTATTTAAATTAGAGTATACCGCTAAAAATATACTCATAGAAGCAGAGTGCCTACGAGACTCTGGGTTTTTTGCAGCAGTTCCAAAACTATTAGCATCCTCATCTTGGGGATCTATCCTTGCAGCTTTTCTAAGTATTTCAAAACCAAAAGGGTTGTAGGGAGTTGGGTTCCAAAGTTTATTAGTAAAACCAACAACACAACCTACCCAAGTACCTAATCCATATGTAGAGCTAGAATTAACAACTCTTCTATCAAAAACTAAATTACCACCTGTAAAATTAATACTAGCTTCCCTAACATTAGTACCATAACTAGGAAATGTACCATCTCTACCATACCAAAGCCCTCCATCAGCATTTGTTGCAACATACCACCAACCTGTAGGAGTAGTTGAAAAAGGTTCAAAATAGTAATAGGATTCACCATATACACTATACGTTGTTAAAGATAAAAACACAAACAGAACAAAAACACCTAATCTATACATACTAACCTCCCAGATAGTACATCACTTTATAGTATACTACAAAAAATATACCAATTTTGATTATAAACGAAGTAAAAACCCCCAAAAGTACCATAAAATCAATTTACTCATCTGATAGAAAAATAAATCAAAAAAAATCTTATTTCAAAAAGTGTAAAAATTTTTCACATAGTTTTTGAAAAAATTTCACACTCCTAACTCACTTAGATTTTAATCAGGTTAGGAGGGGAAGGTTAGAAGAGTTTTTTCAAACCTGTTACTAAAAAACAACAAATTTAAAAACTTAAATTGATTCTTGTTTAGATTTTCCGTATTTTAAAACAAGTTCTTCAACATAACCTATTAATATTTTTTTCTTTTCATTCGAAAGTTCATCGAACTGAACGCCAATTTCATTTCCGCTACTGTTTCTTACTATACACCATGCTTCTATAGTATATGGTTTCTGTTGGAAAACTATATTGAAAGTAACCTTTAAGATATCTCTGGGCACTAAGATTTGTTTAACTTCAAGTCTCATACCTGTTTCAGAAATATCAAGTATTGTACATTTACCTTTTACACCTTTAAATTCGTAGATAGCTTCTATATTTACTGGTATTCTAGTGGCTCTAAGCTTTTTATATTCTTCCATAATTTACCTCAAATATATCTTTCCTAACTTCACTAATTTTAACTTTATAATATCCTGAAAAACAAGAATTACAAAAGTTATTTTGCTGTTTTAAAATACCCATCATATCATCAAGAGAGAGGTACTTTAAACTTTCAACACCTATGTAGTCTTGAATTTCTTCTATAGTTTTAGTATTGGCGATTAATTCTTCTTTAGATGGAAAGTCAATTCCAAAGTAGCAAGGAAATTTAACTGGCGGGGAGGCTATTCTTAAGTGAACTTCGGCTACACCATTTTTTCTAAGTAGATTAACTATCCTTTTCATGGTAGTGCCTCTAACTATAGAATCATCAATAATGACAATTTTCTTACCTTTTATAGAATCAGAAGGTACAAAAAATTTTGTTCTAACTTCAATATCTCTCATTCTTTGCTTAGGCTGAATGAAAGATCTACCAGTAAAATGATTCCTTATAAGTCCCATAACGAGAGGATTTTTCGTTACCTCAGCATATCCTAAAGCAGCAATGAGTCCAGAATCAGGTATTGGTACAACTGCATCAAAATTTTCACTCAAATCGTATAACCCTAACTTCTTACCACACTCATACCTAAACTTGTAAACATCCTCACCAAAAACTTTACTTGAAGGTTTAGAAAAATAAACAAGTTCAAAAACGCAGTGAGACAAAACTGAAGGATTTACGAACTGTTTTCTATAAATCCCCTTTTGATCAACAATTACAACTTCACCTGGTTTTACTTCTTCGTAATCAAATATATCTATAGTTTTAAGTGCAGTATCTTCTGAGGTAAAAACCACCCCATTACTGAACTTTCCAAAAACTAAAGGTCTAAAACCATACTTATCCCTAAAGGCAACAAGTTTATCATCAAATAGCATCAAAATAGAAAAAGCACCTTCAAACAGAGAAATTGCACTAGCAATGCTTAATTCTATATCAGATGTCCTATTATATTCTTTAACAATGTGATGAAGAATAACTTCACTATCGGTAGTTGTTGAAAATGTGTGACCTTCTTTCATAAGTTTTAATCTTACCTCAGCAGCATTAGTTATGTTACCGTTATGAGCTAAAGCAATAGTTTTACCATCAATTGTTTTAGAACAAAAAGGTTGAACATTTGAAATATCGTTTGAACCAGTTGTTGAATATCTTATATGACCAATTATAGATGATGCCCTATTTACACCTTCAATGTTTTTGTCTTTAAACAAGTCTTTAACCAAGCCCAGAGTAATAACTCTCTCAAAACCACCATCTACTCTCCAAAAAGCAATACCAGCCCCCTCTTGTCCTCTGTGCTGAAGAGCACTCATCAGAATAAACATATCTTCAAGAGGAGTATGCAACTTACCATAGACACCTACAAGCCCACACTTTTCCCCAAAATCAATCATATGTTAATTATAAACATAACTACCTTTAAAATAAAATTATCAAACCATTAGCAAAATGTATATAAAACTAAAAAAGTTAAGTAAGGGAATTCTTAATTTAATCACAAGATCTACAAAAAATCAACAATTTTTTTAATTTTATATCCAGTTAGCATTAACAAAATAATTTACATTATGAGAAAAATTTTGATTGTAAAAGTTATGATTTTTGTATTAACAATAAAATTATTTTCCCAAATCGTTGCAGAAGAAGAGCTAAAATCTGTAAGAAAGGTTAAATTTGAAAATTACCAAGGTAAATACCAAAGCGTAGGAGAAGATTACCTTAAGGAGATAGGTAAAAAGATATCAGATATAGAATCTTTCAATAAATTAAAAACATACAATAACTATTCTATAGTAAGAGTAAAACCAAAAGAAGATAAACTGGGAGCAGATATAATTTTCATAAGTAAAAAATCAAAACTAAAGCACATAAACGTATTAAGAACAATAATAGCAGAATATCTATCTACAAAATATAATTATACTTTTGAAAACGCTTATACAATTGCAATATTCGCAACATACTATAACGCAATATACAGAGGCAACATTGAATACTTCAAAAGCAAGTATTCTGAAGAATTATTTAAATTTACTTCGAAAAACATCGGTATATCAACAAAGTATTATGAATGGGCGGGTAAAACTGAACTTGTTATTCCAACTAAGCTAGGTGTAGACAAAGAAAAACCTAAATTAAGTGAAATAGGCAGTAAAAAGGTAATTGAGAAAATAAAAGATCAACTCAAAATAGAAGAAAGAAAGGAAATGCTTAATATTCGAAAAGAAGAA
>JBMFQU010000005.1:0-33971 GCA_049968435.1 Brevinematia bacterium
TGGGTGGGGAACTAAAAGAAGTTTCTAAAATTTCTTAACTTCTATTAAGAGAAGTATAAATTTCATCTTCAAGAAGATACTAAAAGTATTTTTTCAGACCCCTTATCATTCTCTTGTAAGAGAACTATTTTTATATTTATATTTACTATTGGGAGTTTAGTGATATGATAGGTAGTATTTTGGGTTCTTCTAAGAAGGAGATAAAAGATTTGATGAGAAGTTTTGGTATAGTTGGAGAGTCTGAGACCATAATTGATGTATTTAAAAAAGCTTATAATATGGCAAAATCTGATTCTGCTATTCTCATAACAGGTGAAACGGGTGTTGGTAAAGAGTTGTTCGCAGAAGTAATACATAAACTTAGTCCTAGAAAAGATAACAGTTTTGTTAGGATAAATTGTGCTGCTATTCCTGAAACACTCCTAGAAAGTGAACTCTTTGGGTATGAAAAAGGTGCTTTTACTGGTGCTGTCAAAAGAAAGATAGGTCTATTTGAAGTTGCTAATAAGGGTACTTTGTTTTTAGATGAGATAGGTGAAATATCTTTAAATGTACAAGTAAAACTACTTAGGGTCATTGAAGAGAAAAAAATAATAAGGTTGGGAGGGCTTGAGTACATACCTATAGATACTAGGATTATTACTGCAACAAATAGGAGTCTTTGGGAGGAAGTTTTGAAAAAAAACTTTAGGGAAGATCTTTTCTATAGGATAAATGTAGTATCAATATATATACCGCCTCTTAGAGAAAGAAGAGAAGATATTCTACCTCTTTTATATCATTTCGTTGAGATCTTCTCAAGAAAGTATGGTAAAAAAATAGTAAAAATCGAAGATGATTATCTCGAATTTTTGCGTCATTATCCATTCCCTGGTAATGTTAGAGAATTATCAAATTTTGTTGAAAGAGGTGTTGTACTTTCTGAGAATGGCGTTATTTCTTTAGATTCTATACATGATTATGTTGTGAGTGTTTCTGGTAATTTTTCCTATAGCAAGCAAGGTGAAAGTGAGGAAAGGGAAAGAATTTACTCAGTTCTTTTAAGAACTGGTTTTAATATTTCTAAAGCTGCTAAAATTTTGGGGATACATCGTAATACATTGTCAAAGAAGATTAAGAAATATGGTATTCCAATTTAGGTTTGTATTTTTAATATAAATTTTTTATAATTTAAAATTATATCCTTTTAGGAGGTTATATGGGTGAGGTAATATACATCTATGATACTACTATGCGTGATGGTAGGCAATCTGAAAGTGTAGATTTTTCTGTAATGGATATGATTAACTTAACTAAAGTTTTAGATGACTTTGGGGTTGATTATATAGAAGGTGGTTGGCCAGCTTCAAATCCAAAAGATAGAACCTACTTTGAGGAAGTTAGAAAAATTGAATTAAAACATGCAAAAATATGTGCTTTTGGTAGTACAAGACATGCTAAAAATAGTGTAAAGGAAGATTTAAATGTTCAAGAACTTATAAATTCACAAGCACCTGTAGTTACTATATTTGGTAAATCATGGGATTTACATGTGGAAAAAGTTTTTAATATAAGTTTAGAGAAAAATTTAGAAATGATATATGATACTGTTGCTTATCTAAAGGATAATGGTAGAGAAGTTGTTTATGATGCTGAACATTTTTTTGATGGTTTCAAGGCTAATCCTGAATATGCTTTAAAAACTTTAGAGTATGCTGAGAGGGCTGGAGCTGATAATATTTCTTTGGCTGATACTAACGGTGGTACTTTACCTTCCGAGGTTAGAGAGATAATGAAAAAAGTTAAAGAAGTTATAAAGGCTCCTTTAGGTATTCATGCCCATAATGATAGTGAATTGGCTGTAGCTAATTCTCTCGAAGCTGTTGAGAATGGTGCTATTTTGGTTCAAGGTACCATAAATGGTTTTGGAGAAAGATGTGGTAATGCTAACCTTATTTCTATTATTCCTTCTCTCATTCTTAAGATGAATAGAAGGTTAAATAATATTGATTTGAAAAAACTTAAAAAGTTAAGAGATATTGCAATTTTCGTTTATGACCTTGCTAATCTGCCTCCTAATGAAAGACAACCTTTTGTAGGTGCAAGTGCTTTTGCTCATAAAGGTGGAGTACATGTAAATGCTGTTCAAAAAGATCCTAGAACTTACGAACACATTCCACCTGAGGTTGTAGGTAATGTTAGAAGAATTTTAATTTCTGAACAATCTGGTAAAAGCAATATCATAGATAAAATAAAGAATTTACCTGATCTTGCTGAAATTGTTAATAATGAAACGCTTTTAAAAAGCATTTTATCAAAAGTAAAAGAACTTGAAAATGAAGGGTTTAATTTTGAAAGTGCTGATGCTTCTTTTGAGTTGCTTGTTAGAGAAATCCTTGGGCAAAGTGTAGAGTTTTTTGATTGTGTAAGTTTTACTGTTAATGTTGTAAAATACGATAATGAAGTTGTGAATGATGCTCTTGTTAAAGTTAAGGTAGGTGATGATATTGAGATAACTGCAGATGAAGGTGATGGACCAGTAAATGCACTTGATAAAGCTTTAAGAAAGGCTCTTTCTAGTTTCTATCCGCAACTAAGCAATTTAGAGTTAATAGATTATAAGGTTAGAATTATTAATCCTAAAGCAGGTTCAGCTGCTAAAATAAGAGTATTTACTGAGTTTAAGTATGATAATATGACATTTTCTACTATAGGTGTTTCTGAAAATATAATAGAGGCAAGTTTCAAAGCTATTGTTGATGCTTTTAGATACCTATTAATAAAGACAAAAATGTAAACTTATGAATTATAGATTTAAAGAGTTAAAAGATAATCTTGACTACTTTTATTTAAAGTATTCTACTAAAAGTTTTATTAATAGTGATCCTGTACAATTCGTTTATAAATTTGATAATGAGAGAGATAGGGAAATTGCCGGTTTTGTTGCTTCTATTCTTTCACAAGGTAAGAGAAAGAACATAATATCAAAATGTAATGAGCTTATTATCGGTATAATGAAAGAACCTTTTGACTTTGTCAAGAATTTTGACATTGATAATATACCTAAGGAACTGTATAACTTTAGTTACTTTGCTTATAGGAATATAGAAGCTATTCATATATCAGTTATACTTTCATCTCTTAAAAAAATTATTAGTAAGTATTCTTCACTCAAAAATATTTTCTACGAAAAACAAAAGTTACATAAAGGTGATAGTAATGTAAAAAATATTTTGATAGACTTTGTTGATGAATTCTTTGATGGAAAGGTTAGTTCCGAAATCTCTTCTCTTGTACCTAGCCCTAGAAAGGGTAGTGCTTGTAAAAGAATGAATATGTTTCTTAGATGGATGGTTAGAAAGGATCAAGTTGATTCTGGGTTATGGAGTGATATAATACCATCTTCAAAACTTGTTATACCTCTCGATTTCCATGTTTCAAAAATCTCTAGAGAGTTAGGACTTACTAATAGATCGCAAGATGATTGGATAACTGCTGAGGAAATAACGGAAAAATTAAAGATGTTTGATCCTAATGATCCTGTTAAATACGATTTTGCTATTTTTGGTTATGGGGTTAATAGAGGTAAATAACAGAAATTGTGAAGTTGGTTTTTAGATTTTTTATTATTTATACATGAGAAAGTTTTTTGTATTTTTATTTTTAATAATTTCGTTTTCAGCTTATTCTTTGGTATATGATTTATCTAGTTATACTAATGATGGTAAAATCTTCATTCAATGGAAGGGACCTCAAAAATTTGAAGGTAATTTGTACTACTATGTTTATAGATCTTTCACTAAACCTTTGTTAGAAGGTAAAAAGATACTAAATTTTTTAGATTTAGAATTTATGGGTGTGGTAAATTATTCAGTAGATAAAAATTTATTAGTTTTTCAAGATATCCTGACAAATACTAATGTTTTTTATGTTGTTTTACCTGTTAGTAATGGTGTTTTTATCTATGATAATGTAGAATTAAATATTCTACCAACTTTAAGTATAACTAAAACTTTTACATCGAATTTGAATAGTTTTTCAAATACAAATTTAAGTTTAATTACGAATAATTTAACCTTGATTGAAGTTAAAACTAATATCTCAGATGAGACCAATAAATTAATTTTAGATGAAGAAAAAAGTATTGATGAATATGATAAGAATTTTTCAGAGATACTGAATAAATACTTTTTAAAAGGTTATTACAGTATAGCATTAGAAAAATTTTATGAGCTTAGAGATAGTGTTAATACACTTGAGGAAAGGGAGATGATCGATATTTATATATCTAGGTGTTATTATGCTATGAATAAAAAGAGAAAGTCCATATATATACTTTTGAGAATAAAGTCAGATAATGTAAAGCCCATTGCTGATTTTTGGTTAAATAGGTTTTCGAAGTACTTTTTTGGCGAATTTTAGCTCTTTTCAAGAGAGGCTATTACTTCTATGTGGTGTGTTTGAGGAAACATATCAATTGGTATAACTTCTTTTATTTCAAAACCTCCTTTTTGAAGTTTTAGTATATCTCTTACTTGTGTTTCGTAGTTGCAGGAAGAATATATTATCATCTTAGGTTTTCCTTTTGATTTAGATGATTCTAAAAGTTGATTTATTACTTTTTCTTCAATACCACTTCTAGATGGATCAACTACTATTATCTCTGGAATTTCCAGATTTTCTATTGCTTTTGTAACATCTGAAAGTATTATTTCAACATTTTTTATTTTGTTTATCTCTATATTGTGTTTCCCATCTTCAACTGAAGGTTTACTTACTTCAACACCTATTATCTTTTGGAATATATCACTCAAAAAGAATGATATTATACCGCTACCGCAGTATAGATCGAGACATGAATCTTTTTTGTAAGGTGAATTTAATATTAATCTTCTTATCTCTTTTAACCAAATGGGTATGATGTAGGTATTAACTTGAAAAAAACTTTCTCTTGAAATCCTAAATCTAAAAGAAATATTGTCTAAGGTTATTGTTTCATAGACTGCTCTATCTTCAAAATTTTTAGTTTTGATTAGATTTACAACAACATCACCATCGAGTGTACCTCTTACCTTGAATACATGTTGTGGAAATTCTTCGTCTTCTCTTATAACTTTTAGTGCATAGTTTATTTTTTCTAATGCTATTTTACATTCCTCAATATCTATAACAATGTTGGTATCTCTTTTTAGAAAACCTATCTTTTTTCTTTTTGGATTTACTCTAAACATGACACTGTTTCGATAGTAAAATTCTTTAGGTGATGGTATTGGATCTTTAATTAGCAATGTTGAAAAATTTGGTACTTTTGAAAACTCTTCAATCAATAATTTTTTTTTATATTCTAGTTGGTTCCTGTAATCTAACATTTGTATGTCGCATCCCCCGCATTCTCCGAAGTATTTGCACAAAGGTTCAACTCTAATAGGTGATTTTTCCATGATCTCAGTTATTTCCCCGTAGGGTAGTGAAGGATCAAATATTTTAACCTTTACAATTTCATTAGGTATAGCATATCTTGTAAATATCTTCGTTCCGTCTTTTGTTTCACAGGTACATAAACCTTCTTTACCGATTTCTAGTACTTTTACAATTACTTCTTCGAATTTCTTTATTTCCATATTTATTTCTTTAACCTTTATAAAGAAGTAAAAATTCTACATAACGATTTAGTTTTTTTTCAAAAATTTGTTGAATACTTTTAAAATAATTAAAATATGATTTTAGAAGATACAAAAAATGTACATATAAAAGATCTTAAGTTAGAAAGTCTAACTGTAAATCAGAAAAAAGTTTTGTACAGATTAAAGTTATACACTGTTTATGATGTTTTAACATATTTTCCTATAAGGTATGAAGATAGAACAGAAGTAAAATCTTTTTCAGAGATCATAAAGGAGATTTCTAGATCTCTAAGTGGTAAAGTTTATGGTACAATTATTGCCAAAGTTTTAAATCGGGAGTATATTACTACTAGAAAGGGTAGAGTTTTAAAAATTGTCATTACGGATGGCGATATTAGAGGAGAGTTAGTTTGTTACAATAGAGAGTTTCTTTCTAATGTTTTTGAAATAGGAAAGGAGTTTATAATTACTGGATATTGGGAGTACAAATATAATGTTTTGCAATGTTCTACTTTTGATTATGCTAGTTTGGAGGATGGGTATAAGAAGGATGAATTTGGCATTGTACTACCTATATATTCTGGTAGTGAAAGCATAAGGCAGAGGACTATAAGAAAAGCTATTTATGCTGTTGTTAATGAATTTTGGAATAAGGTAGAAGATGAGCTACCGCAGTACGTTATACAAACTAGGAATTTATTACCTATTGGTAAGGTTATAAAATTTTTACATTCACCTCCTAGTCTAAAAGCAGCTAATATTGCTAGAAAAAATTTTGTCTACTACGAGTTTATTAAAATGAACTTAATTATAGAGTACAATAGAGTTCAGGAGAAGAAAATAGAGAAAGGTAAAAGGTACTTTTCGACTAAGCTTGCAGATGAATTTATATCTTTGCTTCCTTTTGAACTCACTTCTGCTCAATTGAGGGTTATTGAAGAGATAAAGAAAGATTTGTTTTCAAATAAAGTTATGCACAGATTGATACAAGGTGATGTAGGTTCTGGTAAGACTATAGTTGGCTTATATGCTATGCTTGTTGCTGTTGAGAATGGTTATCAATCCGCTCTAATGGTTCCTACGGAAGTACTTGCGGTTCAGCATTATCTTAATATTTCAAATCTTCTTAAAAGATTTGCTAAACAACATAGTATAAATATTGTTTTAGTTAAAGGAGGTTTATCTGGTCAAACTAAAAGGCTAACTACGATGAGTTTGGAACTTGGTAAAGCTCACATAGTAGTGGGTACTCATGCTCTTTTTCAAGAAGGAATAAACTTTAAGAATTTGGGTTTGGTTATTATAGATGAACAGCATAGGTTTGGAGTTGAACAAAGGGTTATGCTTGTAAATAAGGGTAGTAATCCAGATGTGCTTGTTATGACTGCTACTCCTATTCCAAGGACTTTGACAATGACAATTTACGGAACGCTTGATATGAGTGTGATAGATGAGATGCCGTCAGGTAGAAAAAGGATTATAACCAAATGGTACGAAAGAAAAGATGAGATGATAGTTTATGAAAATGTTAGGAAAGAATTACAAAAAGGTTTCAAAGCATACTTTATATACCCTCTTATTGAAGAAAGTGAAGAACTTGAGGACGTTAAATCATTGGTTGAAGCATATGAATATTTGTCTAAGGATGTCTTCCCTGAATATAAAGTTGGTATACTACATGGCAAAATGAATCCCGAAGAAAAGTACGAAGTTATGGAAGCTTTTAGGAAAGGAGAATTAAAGGTACTTGCTTCTACTACTGTTATAGAAGTTGGTATAGATGTGCCTGACGCTACAGTTATAGTTATAGAAGGAGCTGAAAGGTTTGGTTTATCTCAATTACATCAGTTGAGAGGAAGGGTAGGTAGAGGACCTTATCAATCTTATTGTTATCTTATAACTTCTGATAAAATATCTAAGGAAGCAAGAGAAAGAATGAAGGCTATGGTTAGATATGATGATGGTTTCACTATATCTGAAATAGATTTAAGGTTAAGGGGACCTGGGCAACTTCTTGGTTATGAACAGTCAGGATTGCCTGAGTTTATACTAGCCGATCTAATAGAGGATGAAGAAATTCTAAAATTAACTGGAAGTGATGCTAAAAAGATATTTTCATTAGATCCAGATCTTATTCAAGAAGAAAACAAAAAAATAAAAGAAATTATCTTAAGAGAACAAAATAAATTAGCTGTCGTTAAATCTGGATAATTTGTTGTTTTTTTACAACAATTAAATATCTATATACTATACGGTGTATATTTTGTAGGTATCTTAAAATCTAATATTGTGAAAAATTAGTTTTGGGAATTTTTTGGTATATTTATTGCTTAATTAGTATATAGGAGGTTATATGGGGGAGGTTGATATTAAGAATGCTCTTCTGGGGTATTTATCAAGAGATATAGCGAAGTCAAAAGTTTTGGATAATAATCTTTTTGTTATAGCTAGAGCTAAGAAAGGTGATAGGGATGCTATAAAAGAGTTGATAGAGAGTAATATAAGGCTGGTGGTTAAGTTTGCTTCGAATTTTAAGGTTCAAGGTGATGTTTTTATGGATCTTATAAGTGAAGGTTGTTTAGGCATTATGAGAGCTATAAAGAAATATGATCCATCTAAAGGAGTTAAGTTTAGTTCTTATGCTAGTATTTGGATTAGGCATTGTATGTTAAGGTATTTATCAGAGAGTAGAAATTTGGTAAAAATACCTTTTAGAAAAAAGAAAATGGTAAAGGAAATTCTGTTGGATGCTGGGAAAAATTTTTCTAGCTACGATGATTCAGAGATTAATAATATTAATCAGTTGATTAATGTGGTATTTATTTCGGATTTTCTAAATTCTAGTTATTCTGAAGAATTTTGTAGCGGAGTCAATGATATAGAAAATTTTATTGAGAAGCAATATATATCTTTAGTTATTCAAGAGAAAATTTCGAGATTGTCTCCGAAAGAGCAGTTTATAATAAAGAATAGGTTTGGTCTAGATGGCAAGGATGAAAAATCTCTTTTAGAGATAGCGAAAATTCTTGGAGGTACTCCTGAAGGAGTTAGGTATATAGAACATAGAGCATTGAAGAAATTAAAAAGAATGTTAGAAGAAGAGAGTGTTATTTAAATTCTTCATAAATTTTACTAACGAGTATATCATTGCTTTTTAAGTATTTGCCTTGATATATTTTTTCTATTTCTCCTAATGTTGAGCAATAGTATATTTGGCATATTTCTACGAAAGGGTATATTCTTACAGGTTTTATTACTGAGATCTCAAGTGTCCAGTATCCCTCAAATCCAATGTCACCAAAACCTGCGGTCGCATGTACTGATATTCCTAGCCTACCTATACTAGATCTACCTTCTATCATCGGTACATAATTTTTGGTTAAAGTATATTCTACTGTTCTACCTAGGTATAACTTACCAGGTTCTAATACAATACCTTCTTCGGGTATTATTAATTTTTTGTAATTCGATTTAATCTTCATATCAAGAATTTCGTCAGTTAGTTCTAGTAATTCATTGTGTAATCTTAAATTGTAAGAATTTGGGTTAAGCAACTTTTCGTCAAATGGTTCTATGACTATATTGTTTTTTTGTATCTCTTCTAAAATTTTTTTAGAGGTTAATATCATATATTTACTTTAAGAATTTTAGGAGTTTTTGAATTTTATTTTCAATTTGTAGAAGGTTTATTTTCTATTATAAAATTCAATTCTATGATCAAGGTTAAGGTTGGTTTGGTTGGGTTTGGAACAGTTGGTGGTGGTGTGGTTGATATTCTTCAGAGTAATAGAGAAATTATTTATAAAAGGACTGGGATTGATATAGAGCTTAAGTATGTTGCTAGTAAAAACTTTAGTAGCAGCGGTGTTGAAATACTTTATGCCAAGAAAACTTCTGATTACAACGATATAATAAATGATGATGAAGTTGATATAGTTGTTGAGCTTGTTGGTGGTATAGATGTACCTTATGATATAATAACTAAGGCTATAAAAGCTAAGAAGAATGTAGTAACAGCTAATAAAGCACTTTTGGCTGAGAGAGGGGCTGAAATTTTTAATCTTGCTTATCAGAATGGTGTAAACATTGGTTTTGAGGCAAGCGTTGCAGGAGGAATACCTATAATAAGGATTCTTTCTGATAGTTTAGTAGGCGATAAGGTTAAACAAATTTTAGGTGTATTGAATGGTACTACTAATTTTATTCTTACAAAAATGTTTGAAGAAAACATGGATTTTAGCTCTGCTCTTAAAAAAGCTCAAGAATTGGGATTTGCTGAAGCTGATCCTTCTCTAGATATAGATGGTGTTGATACTGCTCATAAAATATCTATACTTGCTAGTTTGGCTTTTAATACACCTATTGATTTTAATTCTATTCATGTTGAAGGCATACGTAATATAGCACTTGATGATATAAAGTATGGAGATGAATTAGGTTTTGTTTTGAAGCTTTTGGGTATTTCTAAAATAGATGATAACGGTACTATTGAAGTTAGAGTCCATCCAGCATTTATAAGTAAAAATAATCAGCTAGCTTTTGTTAAGAATGAGTATAATGCTATTTTAGTAGAAAGTAAAAATCTAGGTATCTCTATGTATTATGGAAGAGGGGCAGGTAGATATCCCACAGCTGTTTCAGTAGTTTCTGATATTGTTGAGATTGCTAAAAGTATATCCTCACCTCTGTCTACTAAGAAAATGGTTTATTTTGAGGTTAGAGATATTAAACCAATAGGTGATATGTATTCTAAGTACTATCTTAGATTTTTGGTTATTGATAGGCCAGGTGTATTAAGTGCTATTTCAAAGATTTTGGGTGATAATGATATAAGTATTGCTTCTGTTATTCAAAAAGAAGTTAGCCCTCATGAATTTGTACCGTTGGTTATGGTTACTCACCGTGCTAAAGAAAAAAATTTAGTAAAAGCTCTATCAGAAATTAACGAACTTAAGATAGTAAAAGGGCAGGGAGTAATGATAAGAATTGTTGATAGTTTGGATATTTAGATTATCCACTAAAGAATTCACTTATTTTAGTATCAACAAATTTTTTAAATGCCTCTTTGAATTTTTCTTCTGAAAATCTCTCAGCGTTTTTTCTAACTTCTAAAAAGTTAATCTTATCTTCAATTTGTTCGAACTTTAGTATCGCTTCTTTGAGAGCTTCTTCTTTTTGTTCGTAAAAGAATATACCTGTTTTATTTTCAATTACTGTCTCTAGCAAACCCCCTTTACCAAAACCTATAATTGGAGTACCACATGCTTGTGCTTCAACAGGAATTATTCCAAAATCCTCCTCTGCTGCAAATATAAAACCTTTCGCTCTCTGCATATAATGCTTTAAGGTATCGAAAGGTTGATAACCTAAAATTTCTATGTTTTTTTTACCTTTTGCTATTTCTTTTACTTTCTCAAGATCAGGTCCATCACCTATTACTATTAACTTTCTGTCAGGTATTCTGCTAAATGTCTCTACAATAAGTGGGATCATTTTGTAAGGTACCATTCTTGATGCTGTTAAATAGAAATTTTCTTTGTTAGTGTGAAGTTCAAATTTATCTACTTCTACTGGAGGGTAGATAACTTCTGCTTCTCTACCATAGATTTTTTTTATTCTGCTTGCTGTATACCTTGAATTTGAAATAAAATAATTAACTCTATTTACGGTAGAAAGATCCCAAATTCTTATGTAGTGTAATATTAACTTTGCTATAGTTGCTTTTAGCCCTTTTGTTAGGTTTGCTTCCCTGAGGTACTGGTGATATAGATCCCAAGCATACCTTATTGGTGTGTGGCAATATGATATGTGTAGTTGTTTATGCGTTGTTAAAACTCCTTTTGCTACTGCATGTGAAGAAGATATTATAATGTCATATTCAGATAAATCAAATTGTTCTATAGCCAAAGGAAAGAACGCTAAGTAATTTCTGTACTTTTTCTGAGAAAATGGAAGTTTAGAAATAAATGACTGGTTTACTCTTTCGGGTGGAATTCCTATTTCTTTTAGGGTTTTTTCGTTTGAAATTAGGCAGAATACATCTGAGGGGTAGAGTTGGTATATAGCTTTATCTACTTTTTCAGCTCCTCCTACCGTTACGAGCCAGTCAGCTACGAATGCTATTCTCATGTTATACCTTTACCAAAGTCCCTATTTTTTCACCTAATATTGCTCTTTTTATACAATCTTTCTCCATTAAATTAAAAACGATTATTGGTATCTTACTTTCGCAACTTAGACTAAAAGCAGTAAGATCCATTACTTTTAGATTCTTTGTTAAAACTTCATTACTTGTTATTTCTTCAAATTTCTTAGCGTTTGGGTATTTCATAGGATCTTTATCGAAAATACCGTCTACCTTTGTTGCTTTCAAAACAACATCTGCTTCTATTTCAGCAGCTCTTAGAACTGCTGAGGTATCAGTTGAAAAGAAAGGGTTCCCTGTACCACCAGCGAAAATAACAATGTATTTCTTATTTAAATACTCTATCGCTTTTTCAACAGAGTATTTTTCAGCTATACCCTCAACAGGTATTGCTGAAAGTACTACAGAGTCTATGTTTCTAGATATCAAAGTATCTGAAAGTGTTATAGAATTTAGTATAGTCGATATCATTCCAAGTCTATCACTATTTACTCTTTCTAGCCCTTTTGTTGCAACCTTGCTCCCTCTTATAAAGTTACCTCCTCCAACCACTATCCCTAATTCCGCTCCAAGTTCGTGTGCTTTTACAACTTCCTCTACAATGTAATCAACAGTTTTCATATCAATTCCAATTCCTTCTCTACCGCCAAGTATTTCACCACTTATTTTTAGGACAACCCTTTTAAACTTGATCATATTGTGATTTATTATATTTTAGCTTTATTATATGTCGCAAATTGTTTATTTTATAAAGATTCAGAGGTTTTATTCTGTATTTAAGGGAACTTTTATTTTCTTCAAAAGTCTTTTTAAAACCTCTTTCCAATTTTTTTCCTCACCTGATTCTATTTTATCAAGTAACTCTTCCATATAGGCAGTGAGATGAATATCTATTACATCAGGATAGTTTTGTTTTAAAAATTCAAAAACCTTGAATCCTAATTCTGTAGGAACGAGACTTTTATTTTTCTTCTCTACATACTTTCTTTTTAACAAAGTTGTTACTATAGTTGAATATGTTGAAGGTCTACCTATACCTTCTTCTTCTAGTTTTTTTATAAGTGTTGCTTCGGTATATCTAGGAGGTGGTTGAGTTTTTTTCTTGGTTTCTATCAATCTTATAACATTGACTTTTTCGTTTTCTTTTAGTAATGGTAAATAGTTATTTTCAGGTATGCTATGAGGATAGAAATCCATGAAATTTCTTTCAGTTATAGATTTTGATATGCCGAAAAAGTTGTGATTACCATCACTAGCTATTATTTCAAGTGTGTCTATCACAGTGTCTTTCATTTGGCTTGCTAAGAATCTTCTCCATATTAGATCATAGAGTTTGTGATGATTCTGTGATATTTTACCTTTTAGATAATCTGGTGTTATAAATACATCAGTTGGCCTTATACATTCATGTGCATCTTGTTCGTTTCCTCTTCCTTGATATATCCTTGGCGTAAGTGGTAGGTAGCTTTCTCCAACTTTTTGGTGTATAAATTTTCTTACTTGTTTTAAAGCTTGTTCCGAAATTCTAACCGAATCAGTTCTAATGTATGTTATTAATCCTTTTATTTCTCCATCTACTTCCATACCTTCATAAAGTTCTTGGGCTATCTTCATGGTCATTGACGGTGGAAAACCTAACTTACTGGAAGCATCCTGCTGTAGTGTGCTTGTTTTGAATGGTGGTAGTGGTTTTATGGTTTCTTTGTAGTTTCTTATCTTTGAAACAAATACTTCATTCAATCTCACATTCTCTTTTATTTCCTTGAGTTTCTTTTCATCAATCCTGTATTCCTGAGAAAACTTTATTTCTTTGTTATTGTGTATTTCACTTATTAATTTTAGATAGAAATTTTTACCTTCTTTTACACATTCTATAAATACATCGTAATATGAAACTGGTTTGAAGTTTTTTATTTCAATTTCTCTTTCACAGATAAGCCTTAGGGCGGGAGATTGTACTCTACCTACTGAAATGGAAGTTTTACCTACTTCTTTTCTTAAGCTTTTGTAAGTTAATGGTGAAAGTATATATCCTACAATTCTATCAAGTAGCCTTCTAGTTTTCTGAGCATTTACTAGATTTATGTTTGTGTCTCTAGGGTTTTTAAGTGCTTCTAGTATTGCATTTTTTGTGATTTCCCCAAATTCTATTCTTTGAATATTTTTAGTATATTTTGAAACTAACTCTTTTACATGAAAAGCTATAATTTCTCCTTCGCGATCTCTATCTGATGCTAAAATTATTAACTCTGATTTTTGTGCTAGTTCCTTTATTTTTTTTACAATTTTTAACTTACCAGGTAATATCACATATATAGGTTCAAGTTTTATTAAGTCTATTCCCATTTCTTTTTGAGGTAGATCTTTAATATGACCTTGTGTTGCGAACACGAAAAAATCCTTACCTAAGTAGGAATTTATAGTTTTTGCTTTTGTAGGAGATTCTACTATGAATAATTTCATTTATAATCTTATGCTTTTTACTTCTATTATATCTGAATTAGACTTTATTTTTTCTACTACTCCTTCTGCTAATTCTGAGTCTAATGTTACTATTGTTAAAGCTTTATCTCCTCTCTTAGCTCTAGTTACTTTCATTTCAGCTATATTTACCTCAAATTCTCCTAATATTGTGCCAATGAATCCTACTATGCCTGGTTTATCGTAGTTTTTTATAAATAACATATTTTCCGAAGGTGTTAGCTCTAGGTAGTAATTATCAATTTTTACGATTTTGGCTTCGTTATTTGGATAAACTGTATACCATATTTCTACTTTTTTTGTTTTTCCTATTAATGATACTTTTACGATATTTGAGAATACTGAAAATGTATCTTCTTCTTTCGTTTCTAGAAGTTTAATTCCATGTGAGTCTAAATATAGTAGAGAGTTTACAAAGTTTACAATTCCCTTATCCACTATTGACTGCATAAATCCTTTTGCTATTGCTCTAGTTATTATTTGAATAGGTTCTTCAGTTATACGTCCAGAATAAGATACAACTAGTTGTAGTATATTACCATCAGCTAGCTGAGATATTATACTACCAACTTTTTCTCCCATATCTATGAAAGGTTTCATTTCGCTGTACTTTTGAATGTTTATAGAAGGCATATTGACAGCGTTTACAATCACTTTGTCTTTGAAGAATTTAATTATGGATTCTGCTATTTCATTTGAGACATTTTCTTGTGCTTCTTCCGTTGATGCTCCTAGGTGAGGCACTACTATACAATTTTTTGCACCTATTAGAGGGTTTCCTACAGGTGGTTCTTTTGAGAATACATCAATTGCTGCACCTGCTATTCTCTCGGAATTCAAAGCGTCAGCTAAATCTTGCTCATTTATTATGCCACCTCTTGCACAATTTATTATTCTTACTTTTGGTTTCATCATTTCAATTTCTTTCTTGGTTATCATATTCTTCGTTTGCTCTGTTAGTGGTACATGAAATGTTATAAAGTCTGCTTCCTTTAATATCTCTTCAAGTGGGTAGAGTTTTATGCCAAGTTTTTCTGCCCTTTCTTCAGTCAAATATGGATCATATCCCATAACTTCCATTCCTAAAGCTAAACACCTTTTTGCTACTTCAGTACCTATTTTACCTAAACCTATTATACCTATTTTCTTTTTGTAAACTTCTACTCCTCTAAAGGATTTCCTATCCCATCCACCATTTACTGTTGAAATGTGTGCAAATGGTATTTTCCTTGCTAAAGATAACATAAGTGCAATTGTGTGTTCTGCAGTTGATATTACATTACCTGTTGGTGAATTCATTACTATTATACCTTTTTGTGTTGCGTATTCAACATCAATAGTGTCAAGTCCAATTCCTGCTCTTGCTATTATTTTTAACTTCTTACCTGCATCAATAACATCTTTATCTACCTTCGTACCACTTCTTACTATTAGTACGTCATACTCTGATAACTCTTTTATAAGCTCTTCCTTTGTTGTTTTTTCATTTACTTTCACATAGATGTTTTCGTAAAAGGAAAATATCTCAAGACCTGATTTTGAAAATCCATCTGCACAGAGAATCTTTACTTTCTCATCCATAAAAACTCCTTAACTTTCTAACATTAGATTAAATGTAAGGAGTATTTTTTTTCAATTTACATTATGTATTAATTTTGTATTTTTAGTATCTTGTTTTGAATTTAAGGTAGCTATAATTTTAGGAAAAAGAACTTTTTAACTCAGTTAAGAAATAGTGAATTTAAATTTTTCTTCCTTTACTAGATTGGGTATTAGGAATAGGGAGTTGGGAATTGGGCTACTAAAGATAACTTCTAAAATAACTTAAGAAATCTTTTTAATGATCTTTCTAATAGGAGGTTTCAAAAGGAGGAGTAAATCCTCCTACTGAATTTAAGGGGTAGAGATCCTAAGAGTAATTTTCAAAGAATCTTACTTTTTACTTTGAAAAAAAATTATTTATTATGGTACAATTCACCTTAAGAGGTTTTTATGGAAGTTTTAACTATTATTTTACTATCAGCAGTTGTGATTGTAGTTATATCAGGTCTAAAAACTGTTCCACAAGGTTATAACTATATTGTTGAAAGATTTGGTAGGTTTCATAGGGTATTACAGCCTGGGCTTAATATTATTTTACCTATATTTGATCAAATTGCCTATAAGATCAACGTTAGAGAGCAAGTTTTAGATTTACCGAAACAAACTATTATAACGAAAGATAATGCTACTGTTGAAGTAGATGCTGTAGTTTTTTATAAGGTTATTGACCCTAAGAAATCTGCTTATGGTGTTACAAATCTAAATAGGGCAATAGAGCAACTTACTATGACAAATCTTAGGTCAATAATGGGTAAATTGACTTTAGATGAAAGTTTGTCTTCAAGATCTCAAATTAATGAAGAACTTGGTAGAGAGCTTGATTTAGCTACTGATGAGTGGGGTACTAAAATAACAAGAGTTGAGATAAAAGATATTTCGCCACCTGCTGATATTCAAAATGCTATGACATTACAGATGAAAGCCGAGAGAGAAAAGAGAGCTACGATACTTCAGGCGGAAGCCCTTAAGGAAGCTGCACAGAGAGAAGCTGAAGCTAAGGAAAGATTAGCTCAAGCGGATGCAAATGCTATTAGGTTTGTTACTCAAGCAATTTCTGAAGGGGGTATGGCTTCAATGATGTATTTTGTTGCAAAAGAATATATTAACGCTATGAAAGAGATGGCAAAATCAAATAATACAACTATACTTTTTGTTCCTGGTGATATACAAGAGACAATTAAAAAACTTATAGGTGGTAAATAAGAAAAAGTTTAAAGTAAAAAATACCAGCTATCCGATATTAAGATTGTGCTTAGAGGGGATAGCTGGTAGGTTGAAATGACGCTTTTGATATAGTATCGGCTATCCCCCTCTGAGGTTTAGTTTTTGAGAATAATCCTCCCATGATGGGAGGAAATATATAAACCAAGGAGGGGTATATGATTATTAATCACAACATTTCTTCTATTTTTGCTAATAGGCAGTACAAGGTTAATAACTGGAACCTTGACTCAAACCTTGAGAAGTTGTCATCAGGTCTTAAGATAAACAAAGCTGGTGATGATGCATCAGGTTTGGCGGTTTCTGAAAAGATGAGAGCTCAAATTAGAGGTTTGTCAAGGGCTGAAAAAAATGTTGAGGATGGAATTTCCTTTATTCAGACTGCAGAAGGATACCTTGATCAGACTACTCAAGTTCTTCAAAGGTTAAGAGAGCTTGCTGTACAAGCGTCTAATGGTATTTATACCGATGAAGATAGGCTTTACATTCAAGTTGAAGTTTCTCAGTTGGTTGCAGAAGTTGATAGAATCGCTTCTCATGCACAATTCAATGGGCTTAACATGCTAACTGGTAGGTTTGCTAAAAGGACTGAGAGTACAACTCCTACTGGAAGTATGTGGTTGCATGTTGGTGCTAATATGGATCAGAGGATTCAGGTTAATATTGAATCTATGACTGCTGTTGCTCTTGGATTAAAAGATAGTGCAACTGGCGAAGTTTTGAGCCTCTCTTCACCTGAAAAATCTAATAGAGCTATTGGTGTTATTGATCAAGCTTTACAAAAAGTAAACAAGCAAAGATCAGATCTTGGTGCTTATCAAAATAGGTTGATGTACACTGCTAAATCATTACTTATAGGTTATGAAAACCTACAGGCGGCTGAGTCTAGAATAAGGGATACAGATATGGCTAATGAGATGAGTGATTTTGTGAAGAATCAAATACTTTCACAGGCGTCTATATCAATGATTGCTCAAGCTAATGCAAGACCTCAATCAATATTAGCATTGCTAAGATAGTAGTATTGCTCTTAAACATAATACATAATTTTATGTAATTTGAGGGAGGGATTTCCTCCCTTTTTTCATTTGCTCTATAAAATAAAATTGTCTATTGGGACTTAATTAATAAACTAGTTTTTTAGTTTTTATTGCGGTAGGGGATAAGGGGCATTAAGGAGAATGTCCCTTTAAAAAGTAGGAGGTGCGATACCTATGATTATTAATCATAATATTTCTTCAATTTTTGCCAATAGACAATTTAAGGTAAATAATTGGGCTCTTGATGCGAACCTTGAAAAATTATCTTCAGGCGTTAAGATAAACAAGGCTGGTGATGATGCATCAGGTTTGGCGGTCTCTGAAAAGATGAGAGCCCAAATTAGAGGACTTAGGCGAGCTGAAATGAATGCTGAGGATGCAATTTCATTTATACAGACAACTGAAGGTTATCTAAATCAAACTACTGAGATTTTACAGAGACTTAGAGAGTTATCTGTTCAGGCTGGCAATGGTATATACTCTGACGAAGATAGGGTATATATGCAAGTTGAAGCTTCTCAGTTAGTTTCAGAAATCAATAGAATTGCATCGCATGCTCAATTCAATGGTATGAATATGTTAACAGGTAGATTTGCTCCGAATGTTTCTAATATTTCATTCCATATAGGAGCAAATATGGACCAAAGAATTCTCATTAATGTTGGAGATATGAGTGCTAAAGGATTAGGGTTATTGAATGCAGATAACACTAGTAAAGTTGATTTGCTTACTCAAGAAGGTGCTAATAAGACGATTGGCGCAATTGATAGTGCATTACAGATACTAAATAAGCAAAGAGCTGATTTAGGTGCTTATCAAAATAGGTTAGATAAGATAACTAAAACATTACTTATAGGTTATGAGAACCTACAGGCGGCTGAATCTAGAATAAGGGATACAGATATGGCTAATGAGATGAGTGATTTTGTGAAGAATCAAATACTTTCACAGGCGTCTATATCAATGATTGCTCAAGCTAACCTAAGACCTCAGATGATCTTAAGATTACTTGTGTAAATTTTTTATTTCCCCCTACCGCTTTTTTTATATACTATGCCCTAGATCTCTTAATGTTTGTTGAATGTGTTTTTTTAATTTTTCGTTCTCGGATGTATTCATTATTTCTAGAAGATATGGTATTGTTGACCTTCTCTTTCTTGCTTTTATTATTTTAAGTGCTGCTATTTTGACCATTTCATTATCTGAAAAACTTACTCTTTGTAAAAGCTCTTCATTTGATAGTTTCTCTAAAGTTTTGTCTGCTGAAATTTCTTCTAGCATTTTTTGAATTTCTCTTACCACTACTTTTACTCCATTTGATATAGTCTTCATAATGCTATTTACTGTGTGTTTTATATTATCTTCAACTTTCACCTCTAAGTTTAACTTCTTATCGTAGTTCTCTCGTAGTTTAGGATTTGATAAAACATTGTATGCTTCATTTATGAGTTTAAACATTTCTTCTGTTTCTCTTGATCTTGATACATCTGGATGGTATTTCATAACTAATTTTCTGTAGGCACTCTTTATTTCTCTTATAGTTGCATTTCTATCTATTCCTAATATTTTGTAATAATTTTTATCTTTAATTTGCTCCATATTCTTATCATCGTAAAATTTGGCTAATATTTGAGATTTAGCCTTATAAGAAGAAATAATCTGATTATGGATTCTAATTCAAAATTTTCATTCTGATAGGTATTAAAAAGTAGGTTAAGCTTTTCTAAATTAAAAACTTAGAATTAGAAATTCAGAAATAGTTATATTCTATAGTTAGAAAGCGCGCTAATAATGCTTTAAAGTTTAATTGATTTTAATTTTAATTATAAAGTAAAATGTTATTTAGGAGGTTGATATGGTTGAAGTTCGTAGTCCTAGGTCTATTGATGAGTTTATCAAAGTTTCTTTTTTGATACAAGGTAGTGATCCTAACTGGGTTCCACCAATTATCATGGATTTAAGAAAGAAACTTAATAAGAAAAAATCTTCTTTTCTAAAACATAACGAAGCTGAATTTTTTATTGCTTATAAAAATGGTAATATTGCAGGTAGAATTGCAGCAATAGAAAATAACATTCATAATGAGAGGTATAAGAAGAAAGATGGTTTTTTTGGTTTTTTCGAATGTATTAATGATCAAGAAGTTGCAAATAGTCTTTTTGATAAAGCTTCTGAATGGTTAAAAAGTAAAGGACTTAATACGATGTATGGTCCTGCTAACTACTCTACTAATGATGAAGTTGGTTTACTTGTTGAAGGTTTTACAACTCCACCATTTGTGATGATGCCTCACAATCCGGAGTATTATAAAAACTTGATAGAAAACTATGGTTTTAAAAAAGCTAAAGATTTGTATGCATGGTATTATGATCCTACTCTACCTATTGATGAAAGATTAACATCTCTTGTTGATAAGATTTTAGGAAGAGGTAATTTTAGAGTTAGATATCTAAATCTCAAAAATATGAAAGCTGAAGTAGATAGGATAATAGAGATATATCATGATAGTTGGTCAGAGAACTATATGTTTATACCCCTAACCGAGGAAGAGAAGAAAGAAACAGCTGAATTCTTGGCATCTATCGTATATCCTGATATGGTTATAATAATAGAAACATCTGATGGAGAACCTGTGGCTTTTTCTGCTACAGTCCATAACCTTAACGAAGTTTTGATAAAATATAGAACTCAAAATTTGAACCTACTTAATATTCAGCAATTATTGGCTCTAGCTTATAGATTATACATAAAACCAAAAAATAAATTCGAAACTGGACGATTACTCCTTGCTGGTGTTAAGAAAAAATATAGGAAAATAGGTTTAGATTTGGTTTTGTATGTTTTTAGTTATAGAAATAGTGTTAAAAGAGGGTATAAATATGGTGAACTTTCATGGACGCTTGAGGATAACTTTTTGATAAACGAGGGTATAAAAAAGATGGGAGGTAGAGTACATAAAATCTATAGAATATACTACAAAGAGATATGAATAAATAAATCACTAATCTAAGTTTAATTTTTAATTTTGAAATTTTTGTAGAGGTTTTTATTTTCATTTACATATGAAAAGGTTTTTTGTATTTTTTGTTTGTTTTTTTATAAGTATTTTAGCTTTTTCTCAAGTTAATTTTTCATCCTTTGATCCTTCAAGGAAGTGGGAAGTTGTAAAAACTAAATATTTTGAAATTTATTTTCCTAAGGGTACGGAGTACTTTGTGGGTAAATTGATAAGTATATGTGATAATGTTTATGAAAACTTAAGCTCCAAAGTTGGTGTTAGGTTTTCTTATAGATTTCCAATTGTTGTTTCTGATCAAAGTGATTTTGCGAATGGTTATTATTCTCCTATTCCTTGGCCTAATATAGTTTTGTATACTTCAAGTTTAAGTAGATATGAAGATTTTAACTTTGATGATGATTTGAAAGGAATTTTTACTCATGAACTTACTCATGCTCTTGTTTCAGAAGAAGCAAATGGTGTTATGAGTATTTTTAGGTTTATATTTGGCTATTACGTAGTGCCTAACCTTTTTTTACCAGGTATATTTATTGAATCTATAACTGTACTTAACGAGAGTTTATGGGGGTTTGGAAGGTTAAATAACCCTATTTTTAGAGATGAGATTTATTCTCAAATTTTTTATAATAATTTTAGAAACTTCTACAAATCTTCATTAGTTAAAAATTTTCCGATTGACACCTGGTACCTTTACGGAGGTATGTTTTTCAGTTATCTTATGCAAAAGTATGGTTATGATAAAGTAATTAATTTCTACAAAGAAAATACATATTATCTTCCTAATGCGTTTTATTTTTCTTTTTTCAAGACTTTTGGTAGAGATGTTTTTAGTGAGTGGGAAGAGTTTAGGCAAAGTTTGTCTTCAAAAGTTAGTAATTTAGAGTATTTAAACAAGTTAAAAAGGTTATCATTTGAAGGTTATTATAAGAATGATCTTAAATACTACAATGGATTCTTATTTTATCAACAATCAACTACTATTGATAGGTTACCCTCTCTTAGGTACTTAAATTTGAAGACAGGTAAAGTTAGAGATTTGATGTACAATAGGTATATTTGGAGGTTTGATATAAATGATGGGATTATGGCTTTTATTGAGCGAGAAGGCTCAAAATACTATACTCAAAACAAATTAAAACTTGCTAAGATTTACATTTATGGAGATAGTTTTGGAATTAAGGATGAGATAGCTTTACCTATAACAGGAGTTTATGATGTTGCTATGAAAGATAAAAATACTATTTATGTTATAGTTGGAAAGAACCTTTCTAATGAAATTGGAGTTTATGATATTGCAAATAGGAACTATAGAGTTGTACTTTCTAATGGTGAAGTTCTTTATAAAAATATAGGGCTTTATAAGAGTAATCTTATAGTGGTGATTAGTGATAGAGGCAAGGATAAAATACTCGTTTTAAATGAGAATGATTATAAAGTTATTAAAGAGATAGATGATTTTGATCTTGTGGAAGGGATAGATTTTCCCAATGATAAAATTTTGTTTTCTGCTCAAAATGGTGATAAGATGGAAGTTTTTGAGTATGATATTAAAAGTGATAGTATTAAGTTAGTTGCATCTTCTATTTTTAGCTTGATTAAACCTGTTGAGGTTGATGGTAAAATATTTTGTATTTCATTTTCGGAGGATGGATACGATATTTTCTCAATTGATAAGATTGAAAAAGGTTTTTCAAAATTTAATTCTGTAAAACTATTTATTGATGAAAATATGAAAAGTATAACTAGTTCTTATATTAGTTTTAGAAGTGAAGATTATAGTTTTTTTAATAATATGAGTCTTTTAAGGGCTCTTATGACATTTTCCCCAATAATTGGCTTTAGTTCTGATAATACTAATCTTTATGTTAATAAATTAGGAGTGTTTTTTAATTTCTATGATGAGCTTTTAGAGTTTAGAAATTATTATGTTTCACTAGATTGGAATTTTGATTCTAGGGCATTGGATTATATGTTATCTTTTTCCGATTCCAGTATTCCTTATTTTCTGTGGGGATTTACAATTTTTAGAGATTATTATAATTTACCTAGCTTTATTATGAATAGTATAGGTTATAAAGGAGGTTTATACACATTTGACTACTTTAAGTTAGGTGTTAGAGGTAATTTGGGTAGTCAGTTTTTGTTATTTTATCCGTTCCTTTATTTTTCTATTCCTTCTTACAATGAAAGAAATATTTTTGATAACTTTTTCTCATCGTATGATTTTAGGGATTCTGATAAAGGTTTTGTCTCACCTTATTTAACCTTAGGTTTAAGTGTCTCTACATTAAGTAGAAGTTTAGGTGCTATAACTTCGGAGGAAGGAATTTTCTTTAATTTTAATACTAAAATTGCTAATGATTTCTTTGATTCTCAAAAGAATTTCGTTTTGTTTAGTTGGTATTTTTCATCTCACTCTAGAATCTGGGCAAATAATGTGTTTGAAGCTGGTATAAGTTTGAGAAATATTTTATACTCTAATCTTGACAAAGGATTCTCATATGGTGGTTTTTATTATAATGTATTTATTCCTATTGAGGAAGGTAATAAACTTGAGGTTAATTTGTTAAGTTATGGTGATTATGGTGAGTTTGGAAATAACTACGTTGTTATTTTCTCAAAACTTTATTTCAAATTATTTGAACTAAATGAAGGAATTTGGCCACTTTATATAACTTCTTTCTGGACAGAGTTTGGAATAAATGGAGGCAGTTTATTTAATGTTATAGATGATTTTAGAAATAGAGTTTTTAGGTTTGAGTCTAGTATAGGTGTGTTTTTTAGTTTAAATCTTATAGGGGCACTTGAAAATAAGATAGGTGTTGAAGTAAGGTATAACTTTGATAATAGTAAAACCTATCTTTATCCTGTTTTTAATATTAACTTAGGTTTTTAGTCTAATTTGTATTTCTGTGGTAATGGATTTTATAAAGTGAGAATGATACAAGTAATTTTTCAAATACCTTTTGTTTTTTTTATAATATAATATTATGAAAAGGTATTTTATTTTCTTATTTCTTTTTTCAATCGCTTTATTTTCTTATGCTAATGATGAAAATATTTTTAAGGTTGGTATAGGTGCTTTTAAGGATGAACTTTACATGGTTGCAGAGTCTCAGTTTAAGGTTATTGTTGAACAGTATCCTAACAGTAGATATTTTCAAGATGCTCTTTATTATCTTGTTGTTTCGCAATATCGCCAAAAAAAGTATAATGAAGCTTTGAGTACTATTTCTTTAATTGAGGGTAGATATAAGTATATAAAGTATTTTCCGAAGGTAGTTTTTATAAAAGGTAGGATACTTTTTGAGCAGCAGAAGTATAAAGATGCTATAAAAATTTTTAGTAAATATTCAAGTGATTATCCTATTGATGAGGATGCACCTTTTTCTCTCTATTATTTAGGACTTTCTTATTATTATCTCAGTAATTACGATAGGGCAATTAGTATACTTCAATCAATTGAAAGGAGTTATTCAAATTCACCTATTATTGAGGAAGCTAAATTTAAACTTGCTCAAATAAATCTTGAAATAAGCAATTATAATGAAGCCTATGTTAGGCTTAAAGAATTTGAAAAAGTTTTTTCTAACTCTTCTTACTTGCCAGAGGTTTATTACAGTTTGGGTAAAGTTTTGTTTTTCTTTTCAAGTGTTAGCAACTACTATACAAACTTTGTTTATGATTCTGCTAATTATTTCTTAAAATCATCAGAATACCAAACTTACTTAAGGCCTTATGCACTTTTTAATGCAGGTGTAAGTTTTTACAATATTGGTAAGTTTGATGATGCTAAGGATCCTTTTGTTAAGTTGATTGAAGATTATTCAATGAGTGCTGATCAGAATATAAGAAATCTTATTAGTGAAGCTAGTTATACTCTTGGTAAAATATTTTCTACTCAGAATGATATTACTAATGCTATAAAGTACTATAAGTTTTCCGTTTCTTATGGAGGTGATTTTGGTACTAAAAGTGTTATTGAACTATCTTCACTTTTAAATAGTATCGGAGCTACAAACGAGGCGATTTCATTATTGGAACAGTACACTAATGATTACTTGGTTTTGTTTAATTATGCTAATTCTATCTATGATAGAAAACCAGAGGAAGCTGATAACATTCTCTTTTCTATTATCACTAACTCTTCCGCACCAACTGATGTTAAAGATGAGAGTATTGTATCAATACTTAAAAATTCTTTGAAAAGAGGAAAATATGAATTTGTGATTTATAATTTTAATATATTTTTAACTAATTCTACAAGTGACTTTACAAAAGATTTTGTTTATTTAGCTTTAGGTGAAGCTCAGTTAGGAATTAGTGATTATAAATCTGCTATTTCTTCTTATTCTCAAGTAAAAAATCAAAAACTAAAGGAAGATGCAATAGAAGGAATTGCTTATACTCACTTTATGATGGGTAATTATGATTTATCTATAAAATTTTACAAAGAACTTATAGATGTTTATAAATCACCAAAATACTATGATAGAAGTAGGTATTTTATAGGTGTTGCTTACGAAAGATTAAAAAAACCATCAGAGAGTATAAATTTCTATACTTCTTTGATAAGTGATGGTAAAGATATTAGATATGTGTTAGGAGCAGTTGTTAATTTAGGTTGGATTTATGTAAGAGAAGGTAAGTTTGACAATGCTTTAAGTTTAGTTAATTCTTATCTTAGCACTGCTAAGCAAAATCTTGTTGTTTACCAACAATTAATTGAGATTGCTGCTTGGGCTTACGATGGTAAGAAAGATTACAAAAACGCTATCAATGCTTTATATCAGATTATCAATGATAAAGATCTTTCTAGCGTTCAAAAAGTTAGGTATCTAAGTTATATATCTCTCTTCTATGAAAAATCTAACGATTTAAATAAGGCTATAGGTGTAATTGAAAATGACTTATTGAATTTTGCTATTTCTAGAGGTCTAACGAATGAGGTGGTTGATGCTATAGGAAGATTAGTTGAGTTAGAAATAAAGACAGGTGATGATGTTAAACTAAAAAGTTATATTTATAGCTTAAAGAGAGAATATACTAATTTTTCTAAATCTTATGATTATATCTATAAGTATGGTGAATATCTCTATGCTAAGGAAAAATATTTAGAGGCTGCTGACGAATTTTTATTTGTAGCTAGAAATAGTAAGGATACTACTTTATCAGGTGATGCTTACTTTTGGGCTGGATGGTCTTACTATAATGCTAAAAATATTAGTAAGGCTGTTGAGATTTTTGATGAATTTGTTTCTTACTCTAAGAGTAGTAAGGTCCCTAATGTACTTTTAACCCTTGGTGATATAATGGTGAATCAAAAAAATATTTCTAAAGCTAAGGAGTACTATGAAAGAATAGTAGATGAGTTCAAATCATCCCCAGAGTACAGTGAAGCTGTGCTTAGATTGTCGAAAATTTCTAGTAGAGATACCTTGCCTAAGGTTTCTCAAGATTATGCTAAATCAGGTCAAGAAAAAAAGCAAACCCAAGAGGTAAATGAGTCAAAAAATTTTGAAAGCATTGTTTCTTCTTTGGAAAAGTTGAGTTCTTCTTCTGATAAAACTACTTCTTCTAAAGCAAAATTTGAGCTTGCTATGATTTACAAATCTCAGAGAGATTACCAGAAAGCTATAGATTTACTTCAGCAGATAACAGAAGAAGTTTATAACGAAACGGCAGCTATGGCTCAATTTGAAATAGCCGAAATTTTAAGGATTAATGGGGATTATAATAAGGCATGGAAGGAATATATAAAGGTTGTATATATATACAAAGATTTTAAAGATATTGTTGTAAAATCTATGTATTATGCAATCTATTGTTATATTCAAATTAAGGACTATGAGCAAGCTAAGAAGCTTTATGAAAAAATGTACAGAGAGTTTTACAAAGATCCCTGGACTGAAAAAGCTAAAGAACTTGTTGATAAATTGTAGCTACTTTAAGTATTCTTTTTCTTCCGAAAAGATAGATGAAAGAACTATTTTCTTTTCATGTATGTTCACTTCCTTTATATATCTTTTGGAGAAAGGTATTATATACTCTTCAAATTCTAAAAAGTACAGCTTACCGTTGTCTATAACTTTTCTTACTTTACCTACTAATTCGCCATTATCTTCAAATACATTACATTCTTCAAGGTCTATAAAGTAATATTCATCTTCTTTTAGTTTTGGTAAATTCTCATACTTTGTATATATTTCTTTGCCTTTTAGTAGTTTTAGTAATTCAGATTGTAGGTTTTCAACTCTATATACAATGTAGTTAGGTGTTTTAAATTCAAAACTCAATTCTAGTTTTCTGTATCCAGTTAAGGTTTTTATATAAAAATCGTTTACCTTTATAAACTCTTCATCATCGATTAATAATTCTATTTTTATCTGATTCTCTAGTTTGAACCTGTCAATTATCCTACCTATATCAACAAATCTCTCTTTTAACATATTATCTATTTTAAAAGTTTTAAATTCTTAAAATTAATTTAACTCTATGTTTGAAAATACTTAACTAGATTAGGGGATTGGAAATTGGGTGCAAGTAATATCCTGTCTCCTATAGGTAGTGATTAGGGGCTCTAAGAGTATTTGCCGAATTTTGATAAATTTTTAAACATTAAAGCAAAAAGAATTAAAACTTATGTTTTAGTGAATGAACTTTCTCTTGAAAAAGGGAATTAAATTTATACATTATTAAAATTGTTTATGAGGTTTTTAATTTTAATTCTAATAATGTTTGTTATATCTTCTTTTGGTTTTGGTTTAGTTTTTGATGAGAAAAATTATTTCTCTGTAGGTGTTGGTTTATTGCCTTCCAATAGTAATCTATTTTTGGATAGAGATATAGTAGTTTTTGAGATTTCTGATGGTGTTTTGTTTTTTGAAAAGTTTTCTGGTAATGTTCAATTCATATTAACTTTTCCAGATGAATGGTATTCTCTTTTAGATTTTAGGGTTTTTGGACGATACAATTTTTTTGATATTGATTTATTTATAAATTCGAAGTTTCTTTTTGACTATGGTTTTGAGTTTATGTCTCACTTCCTTAAGAGGAATGATGGTATATATTTCACATTTAGATGGTATGGTTTTTTCATACCTTACTTTAGAGTGAGTTCTGTTTTTAGTTTTGATTTTTTCGAAAAGCTTTATTTTTCATTTGGATGGTATGGAGGCATGCCTATTGTGTTTTTACCTAATACTGAACCGAGTTGGGGATTATCTATAGGTTATTACTTTTGGGGCTTTGGGGTTAAAGATTTTATTGTAGATGAAATTTCCTTCTACTCTGATTCAAGTTTTTATATTGTTTCTTTTTCAAAAAGATTTTGAATGTCAACTTGAATTTATTATTTTGTTTAGATATAGAATATACTTTCTGGAGAGAAATTTATGAGTATTTTTGACAAAATCTTTGGTAGTAAGCACGAAAGAGATATAAAAAAGATAATGCCTATTGTAGAGAAAATAAATGAATTTGAGAGGGAGCTCGATAACTTTACGAATAAAGAATTGATTTCTTTTGCTTCCAATCTTAGAGATCATGTTAGAAGTATAGGTAGAGTTGATGATGATAGTTTTATAAAAGCTGCTGCTTTGGTAAGAGAAGCCGCTAAAAGAACTTTGGGAATGAGACATTTTGATGTACAATTAATCGGGGGTATTGTACTATTCCAAGGTAAGATTGCTGAAATGAAAACAGGTGAAGGTAAGACACTTGTTGCAACTATTCCGCTTTTCGCTGAATCTTTGACAGGTAATAATGTTCAATTGGTTACTGTTAATGATTATCTTGCTAGAAGGGATGCCGAGTGGATGGGACCTATATATTTGCTTTTAGGTGCTAGTGTAGGTGTTATTAATCCAAACGATGATAGTTTTGTTGTTGATTGGTTAGACTATGAAAAAGTTAGTTATGCTATAGAAAATGACATTAGGGCATGGCCTAAAGGTGATTTTACTGATGATATTTTGCCTCAGGAAAGACTTAATAAAGATGCAATTGAATATTTTAAGGTTAAACTAGTTAGTGCTACAAAAAAGGATGCTTATAAGTGTGATATTACCTATGGCACAAATAATGAGTTTGGTTTTGATTATCTTAGAGATAACATGGTTTATTCGCTTGAAGACAAAGTACAGAGAGGCTATTATTACGCTATAGTTGATGAAGTTGACTCTATTCTTATAGATGAGGCTAGGACGCCTTTGATAATTTCAGGTCCTGCTTCCGAAAGCACTGAAATGTACTTGATAGCTGATAATATTGCTAGAAAACTTAAACCTGCAAAAGTTGATGAAAATAACAAACCTATACCAGGTACGGGAGATTTTGTAGTTAATGAGAAGGAAAAAAACGCTTACCTTACTGAAGATGGAATGAAAAAGGTTGAGGAACTTACAGGTATGAAAGGTTTGTTTAATGCTTTAGATTCGAAAAGTTTAATGTTAATTCATTGTATTAACCAAGCTATAAGGGCTCATAATTTATTTAAAAGAGATGTCGATTATTCGGTGGTTAGTGGTGAGATTATAATAATAGATGAGTTTACAGGTAGGTACATGTATGGTAGGAGATGGAGTGATGGTCTTCACCAAGCTATAGAAGCTAAAGAGAGAGTACCAATAAAACAAGAGTTTAGGACTCTTGCTACCATTACATTTCAGAATTATTTTAGAATGTACAAAAAACTTGCTGGTATGACTGGTACTGCTGAAACTGAAGCCGAGGAGTTTTGGAAAATTTACAACCTTGATGTTGTAGTTATACCTACTCACAAGCCTATAAGGAGAATTGATGCCAACGATAAAATATATGCAACAGAGAAAGAAAAATTTGAAGCAGTTGTGAAAGAGATTAAAGAACTTCACAAGAAAGGAGTCCCGGTGCTTGTTGGTACTATCTCCGTTGAAAAGTCTGAAATACTTTCTAGAATGCTTTCTAAAGAAAAAATACCTCATAATGTTTTAAATGCTAAAAACCACGAGAAAGAAGCTAAAATAATTGCGGAAGCAGGTAAGAAATTTGCTGTTACCGTTGCCACAAATATGGCTGGTAGAGGTGTGGATATAAAATTGGGAGAAGGAGTTAGAGAACTTGGAGGATTGCATGTTATAGGAACCGAAAGGCATGAATCAAGGAGGATTGATAATCAGTTAAGAGGTAGGTCTGGTAGGCAAGGTGATCCAGGGTTTTCTAGATTTTATGTTTCGTTTGAAGACGGACTTCTTAGGTTATTTGGATCTGATAGGTTAAGGAAGATGATGTCTGCTTTAAAGTGGGAGTATGGTCAAGAACTTGAACATCCTTGGTTGACTTCTGCTATTGAAAATGCTCAAAAGAAAGTTGAAAAGTATAACTTTGAAATAAGAAGGTATCTTCTAGAGTATGACAATGTTTTAAACGAACAGAGAAATACTATTTATGCTTTGAGAGATAAAATTTTAGCTAAGGATGGAATTGAAAATATCTTTAAGAAGATGATAGCTGATTTCTTCTTTGATAAAGAAGATGAGGTTAGAAACTCAGGAAGGCATTGGACAGTTGAGGATATAATATCAGTGATCAATAATGTATTTCTATTTTCAGTTGATGAGGAGTTTATTAAGAAAGAAGTTATATCCTTAGGTGATTCTGAGAAAGTTAATGAAAAGTTGGCAGAGACTCTATTTGAGGCTATAAGAAAAAGGGCTGGTGAAAGAGTTCCTTATGAAGTCTTCTTAGAAGGATTAAAGGTTATATTGCTTAATATAATTGATATGAAGTGGATAGAACACCTTTATAAAATAGATGAACTTAGGGAAGGTATTTCTCTTAGGTCATATGGGGAAAGAAATCCTCTTGTTGAGTTTAAGTTAGATGCTTATGAAGCTTTCCACGGTACCATGAAGGAGATAAGAGAAGAAGTTTGTAAGATTGTACCTAGATTTAGAATTTCAGAAGAGGTTAGGCCTAGTAGTGGTGTTATCTCGCTTCAAAAAACTTCTCTTAAGCATGATGAAGTTGAGCAATTTGGTATTAGTAAGTCTAATCCATTTTCAAGTGTTACTGAAAGTCAAAGATCCGAAAGTATTAGATCTGCTAAGAGACCAGGCCCTAATGACCCTTGTTGGTGTGGTAGCGGTAAGAAATATAAAAAGTGTCATATGGAAAGTGATAAAATGAAAGATCTTGAGGAGTCTGGAATCACTTATATTAATAGATTTTAATAATATACTTGACTTTCTTTAAAAATTTCTATAAAAATAATGTAAAAATCTTAAGGAGGTTTTGAATTATGGCTGTTAAGGTCGCTATAAATGGTTTTGGAAGGATTGGTAGGCTCGCTTTCAAAGCTTTGGTTGAACAAGGGCTATTGGGTAAGGAGATTGATGTTGTTGCTGTTGTTGATATTGTTAATGAGGCAGATTATTTTATTTATCAGTTGAAGTATGATTCTGTCCATGGAAGATGGGATAGGCAATTGGCTTCTGAAAAGAGTTCTCCCTCAGCAGAATATAATGATGTTTTAATTGTTGATGGGCACAAAATTAAATGTTTGCTTGCTCCTAAAGAAGGTATAAGCAAGCTACCTTGGGGAGAACTTGGTGTTGAATATGTTATTGAATCAACTGGTTTATTTACAGATGTTGAAAAAGCTAAAGGACATCTTGATGCTGGTGCTAAGAAAGTTATAATTACTGCTCCTGCAAAAGGTGATGTTAAAACTTTTGTCGTTGGTGTAAACCACGAAGAGTATGATCCATCTAAACATCACATTGTTTCAAATGCTTCTTGTACTACTAACTGTTTAGCTCCAATAGTCTATGTCTTAATAAAAGAGGGTATTGGTATAGAAACAGGTCTTATGACAACAATTCACTCATATACTGCTACTCAGAAGGTTGTTGATGGTCCTTCTAAAAAGGATTGGAGGGGCGGTAGGGCTGCTGCTATTAATGTAATACCATCAACAACTGGTGCTGCTAAAGCTACAGGTGAAGTCATACCTCTGGTTAAAGGTAAATTGACAGGTATGTCCTTTAGAGTTCCAACGGCCGATGTTTCTGTGGTTGACTTAACTTTTAGAAGCGAAAAAGAAACCTCTATTGAGGAAATAGATGCTCTTATGAAGAAAGCTTCAGAAACTTACTTAAAGGGTATCCTTGGTTATACTAATGAAGAAGTGGTTTCTTCTGATTTTATACATGATAGTAGATCATCTATATATGATTCCTTAGCAACATTGCAAAACAATCTTAAGGGAGAGAAAAGGTTCTTTAAGATTGTTTCTTGGTATGACAATGAATGGGGATATTCTAATAGGGTAATTGATCTATTAAAGTATATGATTTCAAGGGATAAGAAGTAATTTTTTTCTTTTTGAGGAGAAAGTTTTTCTCCTCTTACTCTTTTTTCCCTTTCTAAGGAGGTTATATGAATAAAAAGACTGTTAAGGATGTTAATTTTTCAGGCAAGAAAGTTTTCGTTAGAGAAGATTTTAATGTTCCTTTGGATTCCAGTGGTAATATTACTGACTATACAAGGGTTGATGCTGCATTACCTACTATAAAATATCTTTTGGAAAAAGGAGCTGCTTTGGTGTTAGCAAGCCATCTTGGTAGACCTAAAGGAGGTAAAGATCCAAAGTATAGTTTGTTGCCTGTGCAAAAAGCTCTGTCAGAAAGACTAAATATGAATGTCAAATTTGTTGGTGATTGTATTGGCGATGAAGTTAAAGAGGCAATAAAGAATCTAAAACCTGGTGAAGTTTTATTACTTGAGAATGTTAGATTTTATAAAGAAGAAGAAGCAAATGATGAAAATTTTGCTAAAAACTGGGCTGAATTAGTTGATGCTTATGTATGTGATGCTTTTGGTAGTGTTCATAGAGCCCATGCATCAGTTGACGCTTTACCAAGATTGATGAGAAAGATGGGCAAACCAGCTGTGGCAGGTTTCTTAATTGAAAAAGAATTAGAGTATCTTGGAAATGCCCTGAATAATCCAAAAAGGCCTTTTGTAGCTATACTTGGAGGTTCAAAAGTCTCTACTAAAATTGATGTTATTAACTCACTTCTTGATAAGGTTGATAAGCTTCTTATCGGTGGTGGTATGATGTTTACTTTTTACAAAGCTATGGGCCTAGAGATAGGTAAATCTCTACTTGAGCCTGATTATGTTTCTGTAGCATTTGATATAATTCAGAAGGCAAAAGAAAAGAATGTTTCTTTAGTCTTGCCTCAAGATGTTGTTGTTACAGATAGCATAGATAATCCAACAAAGGTTAAAGTTGTTTCTAAAGATAACATTCCTCCTGATATGATAGGAGTTGATATTGGGTCTAGTACTATTAAGTTGTTCGGTGATGAGCTTAGAAGTGCAAAAACTGTATTTTGGAATGGGCCATTAGGGGTCTTTGAAAAAGATGAATTTGCTAAAGGAACAATTGAAATTGCTAAAATTCTCGCATCACTAAAAGATGCCATTAAGATTATAGGCGGTGGTGATTCAGCAGCAGCAGTAGCCAAGGCTGGAGTAGAGGATAAGATGACTCACATATCAACAGGTGGTGGTGCTTCTCTTGAATTTGTCGAAGGAAAAGTTTTACCAGGTATTGATGCCTTGGAAGATAAATAGTTATTTAAGGGGTTAACCCCCTTTCATTATTCTGATTCGTTACTTTCTAATTTATTTTTAACAATTTTACCATTACTTAAATTAAGATTTACTTTTATTCTTATATAAAAACTTCTTCCTTGTCTTTGGTTATAGAATTAGTAGAGATTTCACTATATTAGTGAATTTGTGAATAGGGATTTGGGAATAGGTAATATGAAGTTATAACTTTCATAAAGAACAGGGGTGTTATTACGAAG
>JBMFQU010000006.1:0-33804 GCA_049968435.1 Brevinematia bacterium
TGTATTCTTTTAAATGACTTAAATTCTAAATTGATTGCTTAAGTAATATGCACTTCGCTTGAAATGCAGTGCAGTACATAAACGGCAACAAATTAAAAACAAAAACTAAATTCAAAATTCCAGCAGCTAAAAGAAAAATAAACCACAAAGGAAAATAAATTTTTCTTAACCTATAAAAATCCTTAATTATAAGTATACTTGCAAAAAACATGAAAAGCAGGTAAAATAAGACAACAAATCTAAAATTAAATCCTGAGAATCTAAAATTAAGAACAATATCAAAAGGTGAAAAAACAAAAATACCAAAGATCAAAAAATACAAGGAATACCTTAGATATCTATCTAATAAACTATTCATAAGAGTTATAATATTATAAGCTTAACTAAGAAAATTTCAAAATAACTATACATATTAAAAGAGATGTCTACTAAGAGATATACAATATACTTCTAGAGTGGAAAAGGTTTTAAGATTCTTTTGATTTCCCCTATAAAAACGAAAATTGTTAAATGTTTAATATAACTATTTCTAGAAGGAGGAACCTTAACCTCCTTTAATTAACAAAATAAATAGCTTTATTACTTTCTAAGTACTTCTTCTATTTGTTTAGCTTTGAGATATCTTTTATTTATCTCAACCCAATCAGCGAACTTAATTGTCTCCAAAATATAAGACTTCCTATCTGATCCAAAATCAATGAAGTAAGCATGTTCATAAACATCTATAGTCCAGACAGGCCATGTTTCCCAAACTCCACCATGATTATGAGCATCAGCTAAGAAGTTATGAATCTTACCATCTCTAAAATCATAAGCAGTTATAGCCCAACCTCTAGCAGCCATTGCGCAAGCAATAACATCTTCTATAAAGCTATCCCAAGAACCAAAATCCTCCTTAGCCTTCTTAACAAATTCCAAACTATCATCAGGATTAACAGGATTAGGAGTTATTGTTGAAAAATATAACTCATGAAGTATCTGTCCATCAGCACAAAAAGTTTCATCAACTTTAAGTGCCCTATAAGCACTGTAAGTAGCAGCAGATTTACTTTTATCAACAATCTTAAGTTGTTCCTCAATTTCATTTCTCTTATTAACATATCCAGCATACAACCTATCATGATGAATCTCCATAGCCCTAACAGATATCGGCTTTATAGCATCCTTTGAAAACTTTAATTCCTTTACATCAAAAGCCATAAAACTACCTCCTTATTTATTTTTAACAATCTAAGTAAAAATCAATAAAAAGTCAAAAAGCAAAATTTGACATAATTAAAGGTAGAATATATAATTAATGCATGGTATTAGTTCTCAGAAACAGCACAACTGAAAATCTAGGATACCTTGAAAAATCACTTTCAGCTAATCTGATATCATTTAGATACTTCGATACAAAGTACCTTGAAGATAATTGGAAAAGTTTATTGAATACTAACTCTTTTGAAGGCCTTATAATTCTTGGAGGACCACAAGGAGTATATGAGGAGCATATTTACTCTTATCTAAAGTACGAAAAACAAGTAATAGAAGAATTTTTAAAATCTGAAAAACCAATACTTGGCATATGCTTAGGTTCTCAATTAATTGCCAATGTTCTTGGTGCAAGAGTATATAAAGGAGATAGAGGACCAGAAATAGGTTGGTATGATGTCCAAATAACTGGAGATGGACTAAAAGATAAAGTTCTCTCAAAGTATTCACCTAGTTTTAAAGTACTACAGATACACCAAGACACATTTGACTTACCAAAAGGCGCAGTAAGAATTGCAACATCCGAAAAATACCTTAACCAAGCATTTAGATATAGCAAAAAAGTATACGGAATACAATTTCATACTGAAATCACTAAAGAAGAGTTCGTAAATATCTCAAAAACATTAAATATCAAAGAAAGTGAAAAAGAATATATAATAAAAGTTTTTGACGAAAACTTTGAAAAAATAAAAACACTAAATGATGATATCATTTGGAGTCTATTCATAGAAAAATGGTAGTAAAACAAAAAACATTTAACGACAAAATATTAGAATTAAAAAACATACTACAACTAGTACAGTCTTTTAAATGTGTATTAGTTATTGACAATGATAGAAGGACACTGTACTTAAAACAAGAATGCAGTATTGACGAAGAAGAGGCTTTCAGAATTTTCAAAGAAGCAAAAAACAACTTTATAAACCACAAAATTTCTACCTCCTTTTTTAATTCATCAGATCAAGGAACCATAATAGCCCTATACACTGAAACTAGCTTAAACGAAATAGTAATAATAGGAGGATCCAAAAAAGAGGAAATATCACAAGAAGATATCGCAATATTTAAATTAATATCTATAGTAATATCAAACATACTTCTAGATCTAGAATCAATGGCTGAAACTTCAAATAAAATTCAAGAGCTAGAAGAACTATTATCATTCTACAAAGCTATAACAAAGCCTATAAATAGAGAGTTTTTCTTAGCATATATCCTAGACAAAATTATTTCAGAAATAGGAAGTGAAGTAGGTAGTATAGTAATAGTTGACAAAAATTTATCAGAAATAGCTTCTTTTCATCTAGGTTTAGATTCAGAAAAAACAAATAGAATAATAGAATTTCTAAAAAATAACGGAATAACATCAAAAATAACAGCACTTAATCAAACTAAAATTCGTGAAATATTTCCGGAATACTCTAAAACAGTAAAAAATATGATAATCTACCCAATAGAATTTGAAGGTGAAATTTTAGGATTTACAATACTGGCAAACAAAAGAATAGGATTTGAGTACTCAAGTTTTACATTACAGGACATTTCTAAACTTGAAGTATTAATAAAACCTGCTAGTATAAATATTAAAAACTATGTTATGTTTAGAGAGCTTTTTATACTAAACCAATTAAGCCAAAAAATCTTATCAAACATAAATACCACCATTTTAATAACTGACAAAAACGGCCAAATAATTTATATAAATAAGATCAACAATGCAGAATTAGCTAAAAAAATAATTGAAACAACATTACCACCTCTTACCTACCCTATGAAAGATAAAGAAGAAATACAAATAGAGAACAAATTTTACGAAGTAAGTATTCAACCAATATTTGATGAAACAGGACAAATTAGCGAAATTCTATGGACCGTTGAAGATATAAGTTATAAAAAAGAACTTATAAACAAATATATAATCTCTGAAAAAATGAACGTAATATCAGAACTAGTTTCAGGCATAGCACATGAAATAAGAAACCCTATATCATCAATAAATGGATTTATAGAACTACTTAAAATAAAGAAAAACGATGAAGATTTTATAAACAAATTCATTGAAATCGTTTCTAAAGATACACAGAGAATTATAAACCTTCTAAATAGTTTTATAAAGTTTTCGAAACCAATAGAGTACGAAATAGAAAATGTTAATTTGTCCTCCGTTATAAGAGAAGCAATAGATATAATGTCATATCAAATAAACCAAAAAGGAATTTCAGTAAAAAATAAATTAGATACATCAATAACAGTAAAAGGAAATTACAACTTATTATTACAAGTATTTACAAATCTGATAATAAATTCAGTGCAGGCAATAAACAAAAACAATGGAAAAATTGAAATAGGGTATATGAACTATTATGAAAAAGAAAGCGAATATATTGTAGTATATGTAAAAGACAATGGTATTGGCATACCTCAAGAAATTCAGGACAAAGTATTTGATCCTTTCTTTACAACAAAGCAAGATGGCACAGGGCTTGGATTATCAATATGCCAAAAAATAATAATTGATTTAAAAGGTATAATAAAAATAAAAAGTAAAGAAAACGAAGGTACAACAGTTATGGTATTCTTGCCAAAGTAAATTTCACTTTTAGATAAAGATAATTTAAAATGAACATATGAAAGAGTTCTCACATCTTCACCTACATACAGAGTATAGCTTATTAGATGGAGCAATAAAAATACCCAAATTAGTATCAAAAATTAAAGAAATGGGCATGAACTCAGTAGCAATAACAGATCATGGAAATCTATTTGGGAGTATTGAATTTTACAAAACCTGCAAAGAAAATGAAATAAAACCAATAATAGGCGTAGAAGCATATTTAGTTGAAGACATGCATAAAAAAGAAAAAATACAGAAATCTGAAACAGAACTCGAAAAACAATATACTCACATAGTACTTTTATCTAAGGATTTAAATGGTTATAAAAACTTAGTAAAAATTGTAACTAAATCATACTTAGAAGGCTTTTATTATAAACCTAGAATTGACAAAAAACTATTAGAGCAACACAAAGAAGGTTTAATAGTTTTAAGCGGATGTATAGCCGGAGAAATTCCTCAACTTATACTTATAGATAAGTACAAAGAAGCACAAAGGATAGCTGAATGGTACATCTCTACATTCGGTAGAGATAATTTCTATATAGAAATTCAAAAACACAATTTAGAGGAAGAAAAAAAAGTAAATCCTGGGCTTATAAAACTAGCAAAGGAAATGGGGTTAAAATTAGTTGCAACAGGAGATGCTCACTATTTATCCAAAGAAGATGCAAATATTCACGATGTATTATTATGTATTCAAACAAACAGTAAAATATTCGAAGAAAACAGATTTAAATTCTCAAATGATAGTTTCTATGTAAAATCACCGCAAGAGATGTGGAAAGAGTTTGGCAATGAATTACCAGAAGCACTAATTTCAACAATAGAGATTGCAGAAAAATGTAATCTTGAAATACCATTCGGGAATAAAGAATTAATGCCAAGATATTACGAAAACATCAACGAAAACATAGATGCAGATGAAAAAATAAAAGATATGGTTTTCGAAGGGCTAAATAGAATCTTTAACGGTAGAATACCTAAAGAATATGTAGATAGAGCTAATTATGAATTAGAAGTTATAAAGAACATGGGATTTAGTAATTATTTCCTAGTAGTACAAGACTTCGTAAACTGGGCTAAGAATAACGGAATACCGGTAGGCCCTGGAAGAGGATCAGCAGCAGGAGCACTCATAACATATGCTTTGGGAATAACACAAATCGATCCAATAAAATACAACTTAATATTCGAAAGATTTCTGAACCCAGAAAGAGTAACAATGCCAGATATTGATGTAGATGTTGCAGACAGGGATAGAGATAAAGTAATAAATTACCTAACAGAAAAGTACGGCAAAGAAAACACAGCAAATATAATAACATTTGGAACACTACAAACCAAAGCAGCTATAAGAGATGTAGGTAGAGTTTTAGGTATAGATCTAAAAAGGGTAGACGAAATAGCAAAATCTCTTTCCAATGTTGATAGTATATCAGATGCAAAAGAACTTATTAGAGAAGTTAGAGAAATAATTGAGAACGGTAATAAAACAGAAAAAGAATGGATAGAAATTTCTGAAAAACTAGAAGGAATAACTAGGCACGCATCCATACATGCATCAGGCATAGTTATATCCTCAGCACCTATACATGAATTCATAGCACTTTACAAGGATCCTAAGGAAGGTACAATATCTACACAAATAGCAGCACAATACCTTGAGGAAATTGGTTTTCTAAAAATGGATATACTTGGGCTATCAAACTTATCAATAATTCAAGATACTATTGAAATTATAAAGAAAAGACGTGGCATAGAAATAGATATTTCTTCAATACCTCTTGACGATAAACTAACTTATGAACTCCTATCATCAGGATACACTGATGGAGTATTTCAAGTAGAATCCGATGGCATGAAGGAAATGTTAAAAAACATGAGACCATCAACTATAGAGGACATAATAGCAGCACTAGCTCTATACAGACCAGGCCCCTTAGGTTCAGGAATGGATAAACAATACATAAACAGAAAACATGGACTTGAAGAGATAAAATATCCACACAAAGATCTAGAAGATATTCTAAAAGAAACCTACGGTGTTATTCTTTACCAAGAACAAATAATGAAAATAGCACAGAAAATTTGTGGATTTACCTTAGGACAAGCAGATAACTTGAGAAGAGCAATCGGTAAAAAGAAAAGAGAAATAATGGAAAGAATGAAAGAAGAGTTTGTAAACGGAGCAGTAAAGAACGGATATAGTGAAGAATTCGCAAAAGAACTTTTTGATACAATAGAAAAGTTTGCAGAATATGGTTTTAATAAATCACACAGCGCAGCATACGCAATAGTAACTTACCAAACAGCATACCTAAAAGCACATTACCCCGAAGAATACTTAACATCTCTCATAAATTCAGAGATAGGTAAATTTGACAAAATGACAAAATACATTAACGAAGCATTAAGAATGAAAATAAAAATTCTATCACCAGACATAAACAAAAGTAAGAAACTATTTGAAATTGAAGAAACAGAAAAAGGTGTAGGAATAAGATTTGGTTTTATGGGAATAAAAGGTCTAGGAGAAGCTTCAGTAGATGAAATAATAAAAGACAGAGAAGAAAACGGTGAATATAAAACTATTGAAGAATTTTTTGAGAGAACAAATAAATTTCTGAAGAAAAATGCCTACGAAGCTTTAATAAAATCAGGAACATTAGATAATTTGTATAAAAAAAGAGGAAAACTACTACAGGGATTAGAAAAATCAATAAACGCTTTTAACTTAATATCAAAAGATAGAGAATTAGGACAACACGATCTATTCCTTTCATCGCAAGCCACAAAAACAAAAACAAGTTCAATCGAAGAAATACTCTCAAATATTGAGGATCTACCTTCATCTAAATTAATTGAACTTGAAAAAGAAACCATAGGTATTTCTTTATCACTTAATCCATTCAAAGAATACAAGCATATCATAAAAAACATAACATTTTTCAATACATCATATATTAGCTATCTACCAGAGGGATGTCCTTTCTCTATATTAGGTATGATAACCTCAATCCAAAAGAGAGAATTTATAAAAGGGGAAATAGTAAATTTAAAAGTCATTGACTTCAAAAACAAAGAGATAGATCTTTTTCTTTCTACAGAAGCAACAAAAAAATTCTATCAGATACTTGAAGAAAACAAAATATTCGTATTCAAAGGTAAAATAACAAAGAGTACCTCAACAAATAAACTATTCCTTAAGGTAAATAAAGTCATAGATCCTCAATTTTACAAAAATGAAAAAATTACTGAATTTCACATATTAGTAGAAGAAAACTCTGAACAAGAAAAATTACTCAAATTACGAGAAATACTAAAAAATAATGAAGGAAAGTGCATAACTTATTTAGGAATAATAAACTCAAATTCTATAGACTATTACCGCCTACCACCACAGTTTATGGTAAAACCATCTCAAAAATTATCCACAGAAATATCTTCACTTGAAATTGTAAAATCATTTTGGTATTACTAAGTATACTCTATCGAAAATGATTTTAAAAATGATTTTCATTCATAATGAACTACTCTCAAATTGGGGGGAATATGGAGAATATAATTGAAGTACTAATTGAAGAGGAGGTAAAGAAATCCTATCTAACTTATGCAATGAGCGTTATTGTAAGCAGAGCCTTACCAGATGTACGAGATGGACTTAAACCTGTACAAAGGAGAATACTATACACTATGCATGAACTTGGAGTTAAGCATGATGCTCCCTACAAGAAATGTGCAAGAATAGTAGGAGATACACTAGGTAAATACCATCCTCACGGTGATTCATCAGTTTATGAAGCACTTGTTAGGATGGCACAAGATTTTAACATGAGATATCCTCTAATAGATGGTCAAGGCAACTTCGGTTCTATTGATGGAGATCCACCAGCAGCAATGAGATACTCAGAAGCAAGACTTGAAAAAATAGCAGAAGAAATGTTAAAAGATATTGACAAAGAAACCGTCGATTTTAGACCTAACTTCGATAACTCGCTAGAAGAACCAACTGTACTACCCTCTATGTTACCAAATTTGTTATTAAATGGTGCAAATGGAATAGCAGTAGGTATGACCACAAACATACCAACCCATAACTTAAAAGAAGTATCAGAAGCAATATCATACTACATTGATAATCCAAATTGCACAGTAGCAGATCTTATGAAGTTTATAAAAGGACCAGATTTTCCAACTGGTGGAATAATAATAGCAGACGATGAAATGAAGAAAGCCTACGAAACAGGAGATGGGAAGGTAATAGTAAGAGCAAAAATAAAACTAGAAAAATTAAGAAACAGTAAAGATGCAGTAATAATAACAGAAATACCATACCAAGTAAAGAAATCAGCAATAATAGAAAAAATATCAGACCTAGTAAAAGAGGGAGAACTTGAAGAAATATCAGACTTAAGAGATGAATCAGATAAAGAAGGAATAAGAGTTGTCATAGAACTAAAAAGAGGAATAAACCCAAAAATACTAATAAACAAACTCTTCAAGCATACTCAGCTTCAGCAAACTTTTAATATAAATATGGTTGCTTTAGTTGAAAATCAACCTAAACTACTCTCTCTAAAAGAGATAATTCATTACTATGTTGAACATAGAAAAGACGTAATAATACGGAGAACAAAATTTGAATTAAAAAAGGCAGAAGAAAGATTACATATCGTTGAAGGATTGCTAATAGCACTAAATAATATTGATGAAGTTATAAAGATAATAAAATCTTCTAATTCACCAAACGAAGCAAAACAGAAGCTTATACAAAGATTTAATCTTTCAGAAATACAAGCAACTGCAATACTTGACATGAAATTACAAAAATTAACTTCACTTGAAGTAAAAGATTTAAAAGAAGAGTATAAAAATTTAGTTGAAACAATAAAAGATTTAAAAGATATACTAGAAACCCCTAAAAGAGTATTAAGTATAATAAAATCTGATTTAAAGTATTTATCAGAAAAATACGGAGATGAAAGAAGAACAATGATAGAGTATGGTAAACTTGAAGAAGTAGAAGAAAAAGAATTAATTCAAAAAGAAGATGTCACAATAATCATTACAAAATTAGGAATGATAAAAAGAATGCCTTTATCAATTTACAAATCACAAAAAGCAGGAGGAAGAGGAGTAATAGCCACTTCAACCATGGAAGAGGATACTATCGAACATCTAATAATAGCAAATACCCATGAAGAACTTCTAATATTTACTGATAAAGGCAAAGCATACTCTCTTGATGTATACAAAATACCAGAATCTTCAAAAAATGCAAGAGGAACCAATATAAGGTTATTACTTAATATTTCAAATGAAGAAAACATAAGATCATTGGTAGTATTTGATAAAGATTCAAAAGGATATATTGCTATGGTTTCTAAAAAAGGAATTATCAAAAAAGTAGACATTGACGAATTCAAAAATATAAGATCCTCGGGTATAATAGCCCTAAATACAGAAGAAGGAGATGTTTTACAAGATGCAATTTTCACAAGTGGTAAAGATGATGTAATTATATGCAGTGCTTACGGTTATGCATTAAGAACCTCTGAAAAGAACATAAGAGCTATGGGAAGAACAGCAAGAGGGGTCATAGGAATGAAACTAAGACAAAATGATTATGTTGTTGGACTTGTAAAGTATGATCCTAAAAAACAGCTTTTAGCAGTTACTGAAAAAGGTTACGCTAAAAGAATAAAATTTGATGAGTTTATGCAAAAAGGTAGAGGTGGTATGGGAATAATATACTTTGGGATAAGTGAAAAAACGGGTAAAGTAGTAAGAACCCTATCTGTTGAAGAAGAAAATGATATAATAATCATAACTTCAAAAGGTATGATAATAAGAATGCCAGCAGACAATATATCAGTAATGGGAAGACCAGCAAGAGGACTAAAAGCTGTAAACTTAAAGGACTCTGACAAAGTAGTCGATATTGAAGTTTTTGAATAATGAATTCAGTAATTTATGTTAAAGGAGTTTCACATACATTTTTAGTAAAAGACCCTACTAGATTTAGAGGTTTCATAGAAGTAAAAGCTTTACAAAACATAGATTTAGAAATTGAAGAAAACAAAATAACCTCAATTGTTGGTGAAAGTGGCTCGGGAAAAACAACTCTAGCAAATATTATCTTAGGATTTTTAAAACCCACAAAAGGAGATATAATATGGAAAGGTAATTCAATATTTTCAAACCAAACAAAAAGAGAATATATAAAACACATTTACTTTATCCCACAAAATCCAGCAAATTCACTCAATCCCAGAATGAATATAAAAAGTATTATTTCAGAACCCCTACTCTTCAGAACAAAGTTAAGCAAAAAAGAAATAGACAAGGAAGTTAGAAGAGTCATAAATGAAGTAAATTTAAGCGAAGAAGTACTTAAGAAATATCCTCATGAGCTTAGTGGAGGAGAAAAGCAAAGAGTTAGCATAGCAAGAAGCATCATAGCTAAACCTTCAATAATAGTACTTGACGAACCTGTATCATCTTTAGATGTTTCTGTAAGAGCACAAATACTTAACCTGCTAAAAGAATTAAAAGAATCGCATAACTTAACATACATATACATTTCACATGACATTGCAACAACGAGATTCATCTCAGATAACCTTATTATACTACTTAAAGGTAGAATAATGGAAATAGCCCCTTCTGAGGAAATATTCCAAAACCCTAAAAATCCATACACCCAGTTTTTAATATACTCAGTACCAAAACAAAGCATCATAAAAAATTTTGAAATAAAAAACAGGGAAGAAGATTCAACAGGATGCCCTTTTTACAATAAGTGCCCCATAGCATCAGAGATATGTAAAGAAGAATTTCCTAAACCTAAAAACATATCAGAAACACACATAGTATACTGCCACAATATATGTTGAAAAAAAATATTATTAAGTTTATAACTGAACATATGTTTTTATTCCTTCTTCTTATATTTACATTCTTCTCTAATAAATCATTTGGAGGAGAATTAGAAAATCTAAAGATCACCTTTGGAAAGTTTTGATAGAGGAATCAATAGTTGTAGTAATAATCATAGGCATTTTCCTACTAAGTATTACTCATAGCTTAGCTTTGATAATTTTCTTAATACTTTCCATTTTTGGTACTTTCATTATTATGAATCACACCGGTATAAACTCAAATATTATGTCCCTTGGTGGTATAGCTATAGCTATAGGTACAATGGTAGATGCTGGTATAGTCCTTGTAGAGGCATTTAGTAGAAAAAGAGAAGAAAGTAAAGATATAAAAAATACCATAATAGAGTCAACATCAGAAGTAGGAAAACCTATATTTTTTGCTCTACTCATTGTAGCAGTTTCCTTTATACCTATGCTAGCTTTAAAAGGACAAGCTGGAAGACTTTTTGCACCTCTTGTTTTAACTAAAACTTTCTCAATGCTGGTTGCATCTTTGTTATCAATCTTAGTATTCCCTATATTACTTTACTATTTGGGTAGAGGGAAGGTATTACCTGAGTACAAAAATCCTTTAGTGATAATGCTTATAAAAGCATATACACCCATTTTTAAATTGTCAATAAGACTTAGATATTTTATTTTCATTCTAGTTATTTTGTCTTTTCCTTTGACTTACCTACTTTACAAATCAATAGGAAAAGAGTTTATGCCAGACCTCAAAGAAGTTGTTCTACTCTATATGCCTATAACAGCACCTGGAATATCAATACAAGAAGCTCAAAAACTTTTAAATATACAGAACAATATTATAAAGAGTTTCCCAGAAGTAGACACAGTTTTCGGGAAAGCAGGCAGAGCAAACACACCTACAGATCCAGCCCCTCTTTCTATGATAGAAACAACCATAACTCTAAAACCTGAAAATGAGTGGCGTCCAGGAATGAATTACGAGAAACTCATTTCAGACCTTAACAAAGCCTTAAAGCTTCCAGGTGTTGTAAACAGCTGGACCATGCCCATAAAAGGAAGAATAGATATGATAAGTACAGGTATAAGAACTCCGCTCGGAATAAAAGTTTTTGGTAAAGACATAGAGAGTTTATCAAAATTAGTGATTGAATTTGAAAATACCCTTCGAGGCATAGAAGGTGTGATGAGTGTATACGCAGATAGAATAGTAGGCGCTACATACTTTGAAATAATTCCAAAAAGAGATAGGTTAATTCTCTACGGTTTAAAACTTGAAGATTTAAATTCTGCAATTGAAGTCCTTTTTGGGAATAGCCCAATATCTGTATATATTTCTGGAAGAGAAAGGTATAATATAACCCTTGGTATACCAAGAGACTATAGAGAGGATATAGAAAACTTATCATTACCTCTTGGCTACAAAATCATTCCAATCAAAGCCGTAGCAGATGTAAAAAAAGTGGAAAGTTCCATGGAGATAAAATCGGAAAATGGTCTTCTCACTGCATACGTTTATATAACCCCAAAACCAGAATCAGACTTAGAAAAAATAGTAAACGAGGGTGAGAAATTAATAAAAGAAAACATAAAAATTCCTCCAGGATACTATTACCAATGGAGTGGCCAATTTGAGTATTACCAAAGTGCAATGAAAGACCTTAGTTTCATAGTACCTATTATTATACTATTAATTGTCATCCTTGTTTACCTAAGTCTTGGTAAAATTTTTGAAACGTTTTTAGTACTTCTAACCCTTCCTTCTTCCTTATTTGGCGGTTTCTTGCTTATGTACATTTTGGACTATAAGCTTTCACTAGCAAGCACAGCAGGATTTCTGGCTCTTCTTGGTATTGCAGCAGAGATGGGTATAATAATGGTAATTTACATAATGAATTCCTTGAGGGAAGAAAAGAATAAAAACTTAGAAGAAGCAATATATGATGGTGCTGTAAAAAGAATAAGACCAAAGGCTATGACATTAATGGCAATAGTAGCAGCTCTATTACCAGCTATTTACCTAAAGGGGGTTGGGGCTGAAGTAATAGCACTCCCGATGTTAGGTGGCGTAATTTCAGCCTTCATAACTGCTATTATCGTTTTACCATCACTCTATAGCATGAAGTGAGATAAACCAAAATTCGTATAAAAAATACAAAATAACAAAAATAATAATATATTATTTATAATAACCTTGTATGAATCAAACTGTAATACTAAATTTCCTACACAAAAACTCACTTGAAATAAATGAACTAAATATAAAACTCATAGAAAAAATATTTAGCAATCTAAGCAATGAAGAACTTTATTACACATTAATGCCCAATATCTCATCGTTATTCTCTCCGTTTCAGATTGATGGAATGGAAAAAAGTTGTAGAAGATTAATAAATGGACTTAAAAATAACGAAAATATTTTAATCTTTGGTGATAAAGATGCAGACGGAATGATAGGAACAACAATACTTAAAGATTTCCTAGAAAATTTCAAAAAAACATTAAACTCACAATCAAAAATAATATTTGACCTACCAGAAGGAGAAGAAAGTTACGGTATATCAGAAAAGATAGTTGAAAAATATAAAGATGAAGTAAAACTCATAATAACTGTTGATAACGGCATCTCCGCAACAGAAGCAGTAAAAAAAGCAAAAGATCTAAATATTGATACAATTATAACAGACCATCACGAACTACATGATGAGGAAATATTTAAATACTCCTACAGTATAGTAAACCCCAAAATAAAAAAAGCAGAAGGAAGTTATCTCTCAGGAGCCGGTGTTGCTTTTATGTTAGTTTTGGGAACACTTATCTTGCACTATAAAAAAATACCGATTCTTCACTTCTTAGAAGAAAATAACCGTGAAATAGAAATATCCAAAATCCTATCACCTGAATTAGAAAAAACAAAAGTACCACAAAAAAAGATTAATGAATTATCTTTAAAAGAAAGTTTTCTATTCATTGATGAAGTTCACTTTAAAAAAACAATAGAAAAAGTACCTAACGCAATAGCATTAGTAAAAGATTTCTTTTATCTAACAAAGATTTATTCACTATTTAGCAAAAATAACAAAAATTTTAAAGAGATATGCGATGAATTTGAAATACCCGAATTCTTAAAAGAAAGCCAAAAAGTAGAAAAGGTGTTGCTTTCAACCTATCTAAAGTATGACCCAATAATTTCAAAGGCTTTTAACAAATACTCACCTTTAGTGGGACTAACGGTTTTGTCAGATAACATGCCCTTTATCCATTACAATAAATTTTTTATCCAAAAAGTAATTGAAAATATATCAAAAACCCAAATGATGGGATTAAACTACCTAATATCAAACAAAGTAGGTAAAAAGGACAAGCTCTCTATTTCAGAATTAGTTATGAAAATAATACCAACAATAAATTCTGCAGGAAGAATGGGAGAAGGTAGCAAAATAGTCAAATTAATTACTTCGAATAACATTTCTGAAATAAATAAACTATTTGAGGAAATAGAATACATGGACGAAGAGAGAAAGAAACTTGTAAGTCAATGGAGCGAAAAAATGCACGAATTATCAAAAAATCAGAAAGTAATAGTAAGTAGCTTAATACATAAGGGAATAATAAGTTTAATCTCAACAAGAATATCAAATACCGTTGATCATCCAATAGTTATCATAACTAACGGCGGAAGTAACAATGGAATATATTCAGGATCAGCAAGGTTTAGAAAAGGAGATATATTTTCAATAATAAAATCTCTAGCTGATTACTTTGAAAACTTTGGAGGGCATAAAAAAGCAGCAGGATTTGTAATACAAGAAGATAAAATAGAAGAATTCAAGGAAGCATTTGAAAAAATAGATTACACCAAATACTACGATAGATATGAACCAATAATGAAGATAAGCATATCCGATTTTTACGACAAATTTGGAAAACTTCTTAGCAAAATAGAACCTCTAAACCAAGAAATGAAACCATTGTTTGAAGATTTAACTGTAATTGAAGACTATAGAAAAAATTTTTACAATAACTATTGTCAGGTTAAAATACAAAATATTTGGATAAAGACAGATTATACCGAAGAGAGGATAAAAAAATACATGGGTAAAAAAATTAAGATTATCTACTCTTATGAATTTGTGATGTCAAACTCATTGAAAGAAGAGGTTTTTATTCCGAAAATTTTAGAAATAGAGTAAGATGATAAATGAAGAAATAATTGATAATCAAAAAATAAGGTCATTTCTAAAGAGGCTAAGATCAGCAAACGCTACAGTAGAAGTAATCTATAAAAACCAAAAGACAAAAGGATCAATAAGATTTGTAAGTGAATATAGCTTTGAAATGTTTATTCAAAATCCTCTACAAGTAACAGAACCTACAATAGACATAGAACTGCCTTTCGAAAACAGAGTTTATCACTTCCAAACGGAGCTACTAAACTCAAAAGAAAATACTCTACTTCTCATGCTACCTTCCAAAATAAATGTATGGTTAAAAAGAAAATATCCAAGAAAGAATGTATATGGTCAACTTTTTATAAACATATCATTTATAAAGCCACTTGAATCCATTGAAATTATAGACATTAATAAAATACCAGAGAATTTAAGAGAACTAAAAATAGAACTTAACAAAGACAACCCTGATGTAAAAAAGGTAATAACAATGGTCATAAAAGAGATAGAAAAAATTACGCCTAACTATGATATAATTCTTTACAAAAGGGGGATGACCTTACCTTCTTCCGCAATAATATCTAGGATATTTCAAAAACCTTTGATTGTCGAAGACACATCAAACCTTGAAAGTTACATAACTATGTATGATACATTTGATATTGCAACTTACGGGGATTACATGAGAAAAATGGCATGGTCCGAAAATAAAGTAATGGATCAAGTAAAGAAACTTAGATCAACTTTTCTATCTCAGAACATAAAAAGCTTCATATGCGTACCAATAAAGGTAATAAACGATGTAATAGGTTTTATATTCTGTAGGAGTGCAGATAGAAAATTCTCAATAAAAGATGTGCTTTACCTTGACGCACTAAGTAACATAATTTCAGAAGCATATATAAAAAATAAAATAAATTCTCTCAAAAATGCCAAAGAATTACAAATTCCTGTAATAGACATAAGTGCTGGAGGTATAAGATTTGAAGTTGATTCAATATTAGGTAAAATACTAAAAGTTGACGATTCTATAAGAATTCTACTTCAAATTCAAAACAAAAGTATACAAGCTTTAGGCAAAATAATAAGAATAGACAATACAAAAAATAACAAAAAACTTTGGGTAGCAGCTGTTTTCACATTTATATCACCAGAAGATCAACAATTCATACTTTCATTCACAACAAAATAGAAAGCAAAAAATTTTCTCATTTAAACTTGATAAATGGAGTACGACAAACTTATCGAGGCAATAGAGTTTTTTAAATTAGATAAAAAAGTATCAATAAAGAATCTAAAGAAGAAATACCACAAGTTAGCAAAAGAATTACATCCTGACAAAGGTGGAGAGGTAGAAATTATGAAAAAAGTAAACGAATACTATAAGATATTACTTGAATACCTAGAATCTTACGAAATACCTATAGACGAAAACTCTATAATCTCATCTTCTCCTTCTGCATTTATGTACTTTCAGTATTACAAAAAACAAAGCAAAGATGGGAGGATTGGGTTTTAATGAATTATAAAGAATTTTTATCTTGTGCAATTGATGCTTCAATAGAAGCAGGAAGAGTATTGAAAGAAGGTTTTTTAAAATTATTTGAAAAAGGAAATGTAGAATTTGAACTAAAAGGCTATGCAGATCCTGTTACTGAGTATGATAAAAAATCTGAAAATATTATCATTGAAACAATACTGAAGAAATACCCTAAAAGCAGAATAATCGCTGAAGAAAGTGGAGAAAAAGATTCAAGTGCAGAAATAAGATGGATAATAGATCCTCTTGATGGTACAGTTAATTTTATACATTTTATACCATTTATAGCAATATCGATAGGTATTGAAGTTGAGAATAAAATAATAGGAGGAGTTATCTACAATCCCATAATGAACGAACTATACTATGCTTCTTTAGGAGAAGGTAGTTTTCTAAACAATAGAAGAATATATGTTTCTAAAACACTATCTCCACAGTACGCACTTGTAGTAACAGGATTTCCCTACAGAAGAGAAGGAAGAATAGAAGAACTCTTAAAACCTTTAAGAACATTGCTAAAAGAATATCAAGGTTTTAGAAGGCTAGGAGCAGCTTCAATTGACCTTGCATATGTTGCAAGAGGTAGTTTTGAAGTTTTCTATGAAGAAAACTTAAAACCTTGGGATACAGCAGGAGGCAAAATAATAGTTGAAGAAGCAGGAGGTAAGGTAACAGATTATTACGGTAATGAGTTCTCGATTTTCTCAAATAGTATAATAGCATCAAACGGGCTAATCCACAATGAGATCGTAAAAATAATGAAAGAAGTAAAACTGTAGTTACTCATTTCTAAGTATCTCTGCAGGTTTAAGTTTAGAGGTTCTCAAAGCAGGCAAAAGCGAAGCAATTACAGAAACAGTAATAGCAAAAAGCGAAACTAAAACCAAATCTAAAAATTCAATCTTTGTAGGGAAAGATTTTATGTAATAAACATTACTTTTAAAAAATTCAAATTTCTCAGGGTAAGAAGTAATAGGATTTATGAATTTTGCAATAGGATAAGACACTTTGAAAATAAAAAAATTTATAATATCTTCTAACCCCAATGTTATAGACTCAAGGTTAATTGAAATAAGAAGTCCAAGAATAATACCTGATAAACTTCCAATAATACCAAGAAAAGCACCAGAAATAACAAAAACTTGAACTATATCACTTGATCGCATACCAATAGCTTTAAGAATAGCTATTTCTGATTTTTTATCAAGAGAAAGCGACATCATTGTACCGAGTATACCAAAAGAAACAACAATAAAAAATAGAAACAATATCATTATCATTATTGTTTTTTGATTATACATAGCTTCAAAGAGATTTCTATTTGTATCTTGCCAGGTCAAAACTATGAACGATCCTGAGTATTTATTAAGTATTTGGTATTTATACTCTTTCACTTTATCAATATCATCAACCATAACATTTATTCCATAAGCAAGTTTTCCTACATTAAATAGCTTTTGAGCATCCTCAAGAGAAATAACAGATAATATGCTATCGTACTCTCCATAGCCTGTTGAGAATATACCTTTAACCTTAAATTTCTTTACAACAGGCAAATCTTGAGTTGGAGGTTTTACTATAACTTCAACCACCGTACCAACTCTAGCTCCAACATTATACGCCAAAGTTTCAGCAAGTAATATATCACCACTAGATAAATTGAAATCCCCATAAATCAATTTAAAGTACTTCTTATACCTATCAATCGAGTTAGCGGTAGATCCGACTATCAAAGACCCCAGTATATTGTCACCATAAACTCTAATCAAACCTTGTCCTTGATAGTAAGGATCAGCATCTTTTACCCAAGAAAACGAATCCTTTAAACTTTTAGAAAACTCTTCGTAATTTTTTATTCCAAGCCCCCTACCAACAACAACTATATGAGCATCCTTACCTACTATCTTTTGTTTTAAATCTTCTCTAAAACCATTAGTTATTGACAGAACAACAATTGAAGTAGCAGCACCTACAAAAATTGAGAGAAAAGCAACTAACGAAATTTTCGAAAGAGCATCTCTACCTGAAAGTTTAACATACCTACTCGCTACAAACAAGTTAATCCTTCTAAACATTACTTAACTCTCTCAACATACCTATTATCTCTAGTATCAACTTTTATTCTATCACCTATCTGAACAAAAAGAGGAACTTGTACAACAAGTCCAGTTTCAAGCTTAGCAGGCTTAGAACCACCACTAACTGTATCTCCCCTAAGTCCTGGATCAGTTTCAATAACTTCTAGTTCAATAAAATCTGGAGGTAAAATTGTTATTATTTTACCTTTATCAACATAACCCATTACACTAACACCTTCCTTTAGATATAGAAGAGTATCACCTAATTTTTCTTTAGGAATCTCGTATTGCTCGTAGGTTTCATTATCCATAACATTTACATTTGATTCGTCAATAAAAATTACATTCATTTCTTTTACTTCAACATCAGGTTTCTCAATAATAGTATCAGAACCAAATGTCTTTTCAATGAGATTACCTGTGTCTAAGGATTTTAACTTTAACCTTGAGTTAGCTCCACCTCTACCTAACTTTATATGTTGATTATCAACAACCATGTAATATTTATTTTCAATGAAAACTATGTGCCCTCTCCTTAAAGAAGAAGCTTCAACACCTGGCATATTACCTCCTTAATGGCATAGCAATATATAAAAATTCTTTCTCTTCCTCACTCCAAAATTTACTAGCAGATTCGTAATGATTGAATCCCCAAAAGAATTCTTCACTATCAAGTACAGATAAATAATCTAATATAAACTCATAATTAAAATAAATATATTCCCTCTTACCAACAAATTTACAAGGTACAACCTCAGAAGCAGATCCTAGGATTGAATTCTCAGACTCAAGCTTCAATTCTTCATCATCAAAAGTAAAAGAAACTTTTTTAGTTTCTTTATCTGAAATAACAGAGATTCTTTTCAAAGCCTCCTCTAGCGATCTCTTATTTATAACAGCGTAGTTCTCAACAGTCATTGGAATGATAGCTTCATATTCAGGGAATTTACCTGCTATAACCGAAGAAGAGATAATCATATCATTAGTTGAAAAAACTACATTCTTAACATTCCTATCTTCATCAAAATTAACACCAACACTCAAAGGCCCCTCACTACTCAAAACATCATCTAAAACCTCAAGTGTAGAATAAGGAACAACAAACCTTAAATTAGAAGCTTCATCCTGAGCCCTATAAGAAGTTTTGTATATACCCATCCTCTTAGTGTCAGTAGTAACAAAAGTAATATCCCCACTATCCTTTAAATCAAATAAAAATCCAGTAAATACGGCTTGAATAGAATCATCATCTGCACAGAAATTAGATAATTTATTAATTATCTTCTTCATTTCTTTTTGAGAAATGTCAAAATTATATTCGGTTTCTATAACTTCAAGTATCTGCTTAGGGTACTCTTCAACAGGTAAAGTTTGAATAGAGAAATTTATACTACTACCCTCAACATACAAACTAAGCATATCCTTGCTAAGTTCAATAACAACATTTCCATCAGGAAGAGAACGAACTATTTGAAGAAATTTATCCCCCAAAACTAAAAATCTACCACCTTCACTTACATCTACCTTATCTTTCACACTAACAGTATACTCTGGATTAGCTCCTACAACCTTTATTTCAGAATCATCTACCTCGATATAAACATGCGTCAAAATTTGTAATGTTTTATTCAATGAAGCAGATTTTACAGCAGGCTTTAAGATTTCCTCTAACCTTTTTGTAGGAATGTAAAACTTCATAAAACTCCCCTTATAGTAAAGGAATGATAAAAAAAAACATTGTTTCCTTTCAAAATCATTAACAGGCACAAGATTCTTGAATTTCCTTTTATTTCTATATACCTAAATTTCTAGGTATCTTGTGCCGATAAACTAATATCTACCAAAAACAACTTATTAGTTGATAGACTTTTAACTATAAGTACATCTATTTTTAAGATAACAACCTTCGCATCTTGGATAACTTTTATTACAGAAATTCTTACCAATTTCTACAAATCCAGCATGCAAGATCTTAAGATTATTAACAAACTTAGAAATAGAAAACCTGGTTTTATAAGTAAAATCAAAAACAATTCTCTCAAAATAATCTTTCAAGAGAACATAATCTTTATCTTTGTCAAAGTTAGTTCCACATACTCTATTCACTATCCTTATGGTATAGCCATCAATCACAAAGGAAGGTAGTTCAAAAGAATATAGCAAAATACTATCCGCAGTCTCTTGTCCTATACCTTTTATCCTTAATAAATCCTCTCTAAATTTGTTTAGAAACATAAAATAACTTTTAGAAGAAAGCTTTTCAAAAAAACATTTTATCCTCCAGTATCCCCCTCTAGATAAAATAAATTTAGAAACATCAATAATGGTTTTTGCTTTCCTCTTAGAAAATCCGGAATGTTTTATCAAATAAGAAAGTTCATCAACACTCAATTTAGCTAACTTATAAAGTTTAGTACTACCCAAAAATGAATTTATATTATCTAAAGAAAGTAAAACATTCCTCCAAGAAGTATTTTGAGTAAGTATAGACGAAATTACTATTTCTGACTTATCATTTATATATGGCCACCAATTACGATAACTTTTGAAATTCTGAATGATTATCTTCGCAATAAATCTTAAACTATCAAACACAAAGAAATTATAAAAAATCAAAGTAGTTAATCATTAAATTAATCATTCAAATCTTGCTAATTGTTAAAAATCTTTAAGAATTTACTGTAATCTTTAAAATTAATAAATCGATAATAATTAGCTTTCTCAATAGTAAAAACGAGGTTAGTAAGAAATAAAAACTTGATACTGAGAGGAAGTTATAAAAAAGGAGTTATAAAAAAGGAGGGCTTTAACCTCCTTTTGAACCTTAGGTAATGACGGTATTTAACACTAAAGCTTAACTTGAGTATTTACATATAAAATAGAGCTATTACTTGTTTTTGTACCATCAAATAAATTATAAGCATCTTTTTTAAAGTAATTTCTGATATTAACAGAGATAGAAAGATTCTTATTAACAGAATATTCAATACCCCCTAGAGTATAACTTTCTTCATTACCAGGCACAGAATTATTAGGTTCATAGATATAATAAGCACCAACCAAAGCCAATTCTTTTATTCCTATGAATGAGAAATCTAATTTACCTATAAGCTCAAAGTAATTTCCCGAAGTTGTTGCTACATTTAGTTTAACATTGTTAAAAGTAGCATAATCAACAAATAGTTTAACAGGTGAAAAATCTACACCTACACCAGCACCATAAAATTCAAGTCCTTTAGCGCCATTCATATCATTGGAAGGAATGATAGTATTATAAGTGAAAAGTGCAGCTACTAAGGATCTTCCTAGTTTCTCATCAACAAAGTAAAATGGCCAGAACTCAAATCTAGTACCTAGATTCTTAGTAACATTTATATACTCTGCATTACTCTGAACAGCATCTGAGCCAGAGCCAAAACCATTACCATCGTACAATGAAGCTAAAATTTGAATTCCCTTAATAGGCTTTATATACATTCCCAAACCCAAATCAGCACTTGATCTTATTCCATATAAATCAGGTGCAGACTTAGTAATATACCTAGTACCCATAAAATCATCTACATAACCAACCCATTCTGTTTTAGTTATACCACCATTTAAGGTAATAATATCTAACAACTTATAATCAAAATAAGCATACTTCAATCTCAAAAGCCATCCACTACCCTGAACCTCTCTAACATCAGGAGTAACTCTTAGCTTTAGATTATTCTTAAAATCTACTTTAAAATCAATATATGCTCTCTCAAAGTAGAAAGAATTAAAGTTAGTAGATTTGTCCTGTATTGTTGAAGGATTCCAAAAGTATCCCGTAAATACAGTGAAACCAGTATTTAATTCAGGTTTATCAGATTTAGCATCTTCTTGAGCGAAAACCCAACCAGCAACAGCCACAATCAGAGAAATTAAAATTAATCTCTTCATACATACCTCCTTTATTTATTCAGTTTAAACAAAACAAATAAAGAAATATTAATAAAAAAGTAAAAAAATAGTAAAATCTTCAGATTCCTTCATATCAAATATTACTAGATCTAATGGCTGATCAGAAAATGAATATGTATTCTCAAAGCGTCTATTAGCTAAATTGAAAATAAGAATTTAATAAAAGAAAATTAATGGCAACATGACAAAAAAACAAGGTGCTCTTATATCAATAATATCCAACACATCTTTAATGACAATGAAAGTTATAGCAGGTCTAATCACAAACTCTATAAGTATAATTTCAGAAGCAATACATTCCTTAATTGATCTCACAGCAAGTATAGTTGCTTTCATTGCAATAAAAAAAGCCTTAAAACCACCAGACGAAGATCATCCTTACGGCCACGGCAAATATGAAAGTATATCTGGTTTTTTCGAAGGTATACTAATATTCTTAGCAGCATCATTAATAATCTATGAATCAATAAAAAGAATAATAGAAGGTATTCATATCGAAGAAATAGAAATAGGAATTGCAGTAATGCTAATATCAGGAGGAATTAACTTAATAGTTTCCTCAGTTCTATTTAACATTAGCAAAAAAGAAGAATCTTTAGCACTAAAGGCAGATGCATTGCATCTATCAACAGATGTATTAACATCAGTAGGAGTTGGTCTAGGTTTATTAATAATTAATTTTACCAAATTAACTATCTTAGATCCAATAATAGCAATAATTATAGCACTAATTATAATAAGAGCATCGATTAATCTACTAAAAGAAACAATCCAAGAATTAAGTGATAAAAGTCTTCCAGAAAATGAACTAGAAGAAATAAAAAACATAATTAATTCAAATCCAGATGTATTGGAATTTCATAAACTAAGAACAAGAAAGATAGGAAAACAAAGAGAAATAGACTTTCACCTAGTTTTAAGGGAAGAAATAACTTTGCTTGAAGGACATAAAATATCTCATACCATATCTGATAGAATACAAGAAAGATTCCCTGAAAGTAAAGTTACTATTCACATAGAACCACATGGAGAAGACAAATTAGGAGAAGATTAGCAATTGAATAAAAGACGATAATTTATTTAAAATTCTAGCATGATTTTAAAAGAAGAAGCAATAGTTTTACACTCAGGCGGTCTTGACAGCACAACTGCTCTATTTTGGGCTAAAAATAACTTTTCAAATGTTATAGCACTAAATATAAACTATGGTCAAAAACACTATGTTGAAACATTTTTATCAAAAAAACTATGTGAAGAACTTGAAATAAGAAGAATAGAAATAGACATAAGCTCAATAAAGTTCCTTTTTTCAACTTCTTCTCTAGTTGGAAATCAGAAAATAAAAGAAAAAGAATATCCAGAAAAAGGAATAATATCTACTTATGTACCAATGAGAAATACACTTTTAGGGATTATAGCAGGGATAGTTTCGGAAAGACTTGACATAAATAATATAGTACTAGGCATACATTCCTCTGACTCGCCTAACTACCCCGATACACGACCTGAGTGGGCATCAGCACTTGAAACTGTTCTAACTTCAGGATCAAAGTTTTCTTTCGAAAACAAGAGACTCAAAGTACATACACCTCTCATAAACCTTTCCAAAAAAGAAATAGTTATTCTTGCAAAAGAATTTAATGTGCCCTTTGAAATGACTTGGAGTTGCTATTCACCAATATACCTCAATAATATAGTAAAACCTTGTATGGAATGCCCCGCTTGCAATTCAAGAAAGAAAGCATTTGAAGAAGCTGGAATACAAGACACCTTATCTTATGTCGAATTCTAAAACTAAGATAACCTTATGATCCTATCACACTTTTCAGCCAGAGAAATGTCATGGGTAGCCATTACGCATGTTTTCCCTAACTCTTTAACCAAACTAAAAAACAAAGAAAAGACGATTTCTGAATTTTTAGGATCAAGATTTCCAGTAGGTTCATCAGCTATCAAAAACTCTGGATCATTTATAAGCGCTCTTGCTATACTAACTCTCTGCTTTTCTCCACCTGATATCTCATCAATTAACCTATCAAGTTTATCACCAAGTCCTAAGTAAGAGAGTAATTCTTTAGCCTTACCCAAGTAATAATCTTTTCTAAAATCCCTCCTCATCATAGCAGGAATTATAACATTCTCTATAACTGTAAAACCTCTTAATAGAAAGTGATTTTGAAACACATAACCTACCTTTAAATTCCTAAAATCAGCAAGATGTTCTTCATCTAAACTTGTAATATCAATATCATTTACAAATACTCTACCTTGGTTAACATCATCAATACCACCTATTATGTTAAGCAGAGTTGTCTTACCTGATCCACTTTCACCAACAACAGAAACAAATTCTCCCTTGTCTATAGCTAAAGAAAAATCATTAAAAACCACAAACCTACTTCCATCCTCTTCAATATACCATTTCGATATTTTATCAAGCAAAATAAGCATAAATTACCCTTAATGTCTAAAATGCCTAACTCTCGTAAAAACCATAGCAATGTTATTTTTATCTGCTTCCTCAATTGATTCGTTGTCCCTAATCGAACCTCCAGGCTGAACAATAGCAGAAACACCTTCTTTAGCAAGTATTTCAACGCTATCTTTAAAAGGGAAAAAAGCATCAGAAGCACACACAGCACCTTTTAAATCAAATCCAAATTCCTTAGCTCTAGAAATAGATATTTTTACAGAATCAACTCTAGAAGTTTGCCCCCCACATATTCCCAAAGTCATACCATCCTTAGCAATAACAATAGCGTTAGATTTCACAAACTTAACCACTCTCCAAGCAAAATCCATATCTTTTAATTCTAATTCTGTAGGTTTCCTCTTAGTCACAACTTCCGATCTAAAAACATCTTCACTCGAAATATCTTTTTCCTGAACTAAAACACCACCCATAACACTCCTTACCTCTAAATCCTGAGCACAAGAGGTAAAACTACCAACCTTTATTATTCTCAAATTCTTCTTTGATTTCAAAACATCTAAAGCATTTTCATCATAATCTGGAGCAACTATTACTTCAAAAAAAGTTTTTACTAATTCCTCAGCCAATTCTTTATCTACTTTCTTCGAAAAACCTACAATTCCACCAAAAGCAGAAGCAGGATCAGCCCTAAAAGCATTCCTATAAGCAGAAAGTAAATTGTCTGAAACCGAGGCCCCACAAGGCGTATTATGTTTTATTATACAGCAAAAATTTTCGTTAGCAAATTCCATCATCATGCTTAAAGCAACATCAGCATCAAGAATATTATTGTAAGAAAGTTCCTTACCCCCCAAGACTTGACTATTTAAAATAGAGCTTCCCTTAAAAGAAGTAGTTATATAGGCAGATGCTTTTTGGTGAGGATTCTCCCCATACCTAAGATCAAATATCTTTTTTAAGGGCAAAGCTCCCTCTTCTGGAAAAACTTTAGAAATATAATTATTAAAGAAATCCGATATTAGAGCATCATATCTAGAAACATAAGAAAAAGCCTTAGCAGCAAGTTCCATCCTAAATTCTAGGGTATTTTCATTATTTTCTAATCTCCTCAATACCTCAGAATAATCTCTTTTATCAATTACCACCAAAACTCTCTCAAAGTTCTTAGCACCAGCTCTAAGAAGAGTCGGCCCACCTATATCAATATTCTCTATTATCTCATTTAAATCATTTGTTTTCCCTATAGTCTGCTCAAAAGGATAAAAACTTACAACAACTATTTCTATATTAGGAATATTATACTCATCAACCTGACCTTTATGACCATTCGTAGGCTTAAAAAGAATACCTCCGTGAATCTTAGGGTGCAAAGTTTTTACTCTACCATCAAGAATCTCTGGGAAATTAGTTATTGATGAAACCTCAACAACATCTACACCACTATCTTTCAAAATTTTGTAAGTTCCCGAAGTTGAAACAATCCTATAACCTAACCTATTCAAACCTCTACAGAAATCAACAATACCTTGCTTATCATAAACACTAACAATAGCAAACTTATCATTAATCATAAGTTACGATTTTTTATGAGATAGTAGAAATTTTTCAATCTATACAAAACACATCTTCAAATAACTACTTTAAAAAAATGAAGGTTTTAAACTTAACTAATCCAATTTTAATACTATCATATTTGAGAGTTTGGTAATATGTATTGCGATTGTTGATTTATTTTGTAGATAATTTACGATTTTTGTTTATAATTAAGCAAAGCAAATGGAATATAAACAAGTAGATGATATAATTATAATAAATGCTCCTGAGTCCGTAGATGTTGAAGAAGCTAAAGTGTTTACCAACTTTTTCCAATATTTCTTATCAAATGGTTTTAGGAAATTCGTTATAAATTTTTCTAAAACTAAATTCATTTCAAGTGCATTTTTAAGTGCTCTCGTTTCATTTCACAGCAAACTTATCAAAATGGAAGGAAACATTGTTTTATCATCAATTTCCTTTACTGTTCGTAGAGTACTTGAAATAACAGATCTTAGTAGCTTATTTTTGAGTTTTACTGATGACAATGAAGCTATAAATTACTTTTCATCTTAATTCTTTAAGATTTGCCTTTTTAGGTATTTTTTCACTAAACTTTCAAATGTATCATAACTTCTTGCTCCTATCATTCTTTCAACTATTTTACCTTCATAATTTATGATAAAAGTTGTTGGAATTGAAGATATACCACCATACAAGTAGTTTATACCGTATTCATCATACACTATAGGATAGTTAAATTTAGTTTTTTCCATAAACTTTTTGACAATTTCTACATTACTATCTAATGCTATCCCTACTATTAATAAATCTTCTTTAAAGTTTTCTTGCAGGTTTATTAAGTCTGGTATTTCATATCTACAAGGAGGACACCATGTTGCCCAAAAATTTACAATTATAAGTTTCTTACCCACATAATCCTTTAGATCAATATTCTTACCTTCTACAGTTTTTGCCTTGAATATGAAAGTAGGATAATCTTTTCCTTTGGACGTATCCTTACTATAGCTAGTTAATTGTATTAATAAAATCAAAATTGAAATAAATATAATTGATAACTTCCTCATAACATACCTCTCTCTTTACGTTATACAGTATATAGTATAACTAAGTTTTGTTTATTTTCCAAATCTTTTTAAATACATTGAAAACTAAATTTCTTAATTGAAAGAGCTATTTTTACTTTCATGTATCGTTGTTAGTTTATTGAAGATAGATATATAAGATAGAGGGTTTATAGGTACATATCCCTTTTTACCTAGAATATAGATACCAAAGTGTAAATGTGGACCTGTTGCTATTCCAGTTTTTCCTATTTTGCCAATAATTTGTCCTTTCTTTACATATTCTCCTTCTTGTACATATTTTTGTTCTAAATGAAAGTAAGAAGATAGTATTCCATACCCATGGTAAATATATATACTTTCACCATTTGCTACAAAATTACTTGATATTACTACAATTCCATCTCCCACCGAGTATACATTTGGATCTGGAAGATAGCTAAAGTCTATTCCTTTGTGATACCTTACCCTTCTATCTGGATATACTCTAGCTTCACCGAAGAAAGATGTTATTTTATTATCTGAAGGTAACGAAAATGATGGTGGAAAACTATCTTTTAAGGAATATAAAGGAAAAGATGTAATCTTTGAAAATATAAATCTTATGTCTTCAATTATTTCTTCCTTTTGGTTTAAAATTTTTCTTGATTTCTCGGGTAAAGTTAATTTTACTCTTTTAACTCTATTGATTTGTTCTAATTTGACTTTTATTTCTTTCACTAGTTGACCTTTTTCTAATATCTTTAGCTCAATTTCCTTGTTTGTCACTTCAATTGGTATAGGTATAATCGAAATGGATCCATATTGAGTTAGATAGAAAGGATAAGTTATCTGAGGTGTAAGTGAAGATAAAACATTTATGTTTGAAAAATCAGAGTATGTAGTTGTTATTATCAAAATACCTCCAGGTTTCACCTCATGTGTTAATAATGAAAATTCGTTTGCTAGCAATTTATATTGTAAAAGTAAAGAAAATAAAATAATATTAATTATCATTATATATCTTTTCATCAAATCCCTCCTCACCTATTAACGGTACAAATCTACACATAATATCATCCTTTATTTCTATTTCTGATCCTACTTTTCTTATTATCGTTAACCTTTGAAGCTCTAACCCACCTATTGGCATTACTAGTATTCCTCCATTTTGATTTAATTGTTCCACGAGTGTTTTTGGTATCTTAGGTCCTGAAGCACTAACTATTATTCTGTCATACGGTGAAAATTCTTTGAGACCTTTTGTTCCATCAGCTACGAAGATTTTGTAATTTGTATAGCCTAGCTCTTTTAGTCTTTTATCAGCTTGTTGTGCAAGTTCTTTTATTCGCTCGATTGAATATACAAAACTAGATAATTCACAGAGTAGTGCTGTTAAGTATCCACTCCCTGTACCTATTTCTAGTACTTTGTGATGCTTTTTCAAATCTAACTTTTTTAACATTAGAAATATCATCGTAGGTTGAGATATAGTTTGCCCAAAACCTATTTCAAATGCATTATTTAGGTATGCATTGCTTCTAGATTCTAGTGGAAAGAAGAATTCCCTTGGTACTTTATCAAATGCCTTTTCGAGATTTTCATCAAGCAAATCTTCTTTTTCAAGTATTTTTTTTAAATTCTCTTTTGATCTTTTGAGGAACTCATCTTCATCCATATCTAAAAAATAAATGTTGATTATATTGTTTTCAATACTTCATATCTTAAGTTCATATCTTAATTAACTTTAAACAATTCATTATTTCTAAACTTATTAGGATCCTGTTTTTACTTAATTTTATGTAAAGACAGTTATGAGATATTTATTTCATATTATGATTTATGGTGAAAGTAATATTAAAAACAATCCTCTATATATCAGAAGAAGAGAAGTTTCAGCCTCATTGGGGTATCTATGCTATTTTGTAACTTTTAGAAAAATATAGTCAAGATATTAGAAAAAACTTGATTTTTTTGTAAACATAACTTTACAATACTAATTAAATCCTGGAGGTTGCTTAATGACTAAAAGAATAGTAGTTACTGGATTAGGTGTAGTTACTAGTTTAGGGCTAGAAGTTGATGAATACTTTTCAAACCTTATTGCTGGCAAATCTGGTATTTCTTTTCTTGAAGTTGCCGACTTAGACCCTGATTCGCCTTCCAAAATAGGGGGACAGGTAAAAAATTTCGATCCGGAGGCACGCTTAGATAAAAAAGTTGTTAGGAGAACTGATAGATACACTCATTTTGCCATTTATGCTGCTAGGAAGGCTATAGAAGATGCTGGACTTAGTAATTATTCTAATCTTGATAAAGAAAGAGTAGGAGTTATAATAGGATCTGGTATAGGTGGAGGATTACAATTCTACGAAAATTCTGTCAAATTCTTCCAAGAGGGTAGAAGGAAAGTAAATCCTAACTTTATTTCTATGAGTATATCCGATACTGCTTCTGCTTATATTTCCATAGAGCATGGTTTTAGAGGACCTAATTATGCTACAGTATCCGCATGTGCTTCTGGAAATCACGCTATAACTACCTCTCTAATGCATATTCTTCTAGGAGATGCTGATGTCATGATAACTGGAGGATCTGAAGCTGACTTATGTGGTTTAGCAATTTCTGGATTCACTCAAATAGATGCTCTTTCTAAAAGAAACGATGCTCCTCACAAGGCTTCAAGGCCATTTGATAAGCTAAGAGATGGTTTTGTTATTGCCGAAGGATGTGGTATATTAGTCCTCGAGACATTAGAACATGCATTAAAGAGGGGCGCTAAGATATATGCTGAAATTGTAGGTTATGGTGTAAGTGGTGACGCATATCATCATGTTGCTCCTTGTACTGACGGCTCTGGCGCTGCTATTGCTATGAGAAATGCTATAAAAATGGCTGGTATCTCTCCTGAAGATATCCAACTCGTTAACGCTCACGGAACTTCAACTCCACTTGGTGATAAAGCTGAAGTTTTTGCTATAAAGTCAGTTTTCGGTGATCATGCCTACAAATTAAAAGTTAATTCAACCAAATCAATGATAGGTCATACATTAGGTGCTGCTGGTGGAGTTGAAGCAGTTGCCGTTATAAAAATGCTTGAAACAGGTAAAATACATCCAACTATAAATCAAGAAGAACCCGATCCAGATTGTGATCTAGATTTCGTGCCTAACAAGGCAATTGAACTTGATGTTGAATATGCTATTTCAAATTCTTTTGGATTTGGAGGTCATAATTCTTCTATCTTGTTTAAGAAGTGGAGAGGCAAATAGTGAGTAAAATTCAAATTTTAGACAAAACTGAATTACTTCCTGATTATCTAAAATCTAAATACAGAGAAATAAACGGTTTTGCTTACAAAGAATCAAAGCTTTTTATAGTTAAAGTTAATGATAAAGATGTAGGTGCTGTAAGAGTAGCAATTAGGGACGATAAAGTTCATAAAGAAGGACTAATTTCTGATCTTAGTTTCTCAGATCACGAAATTTTGTCTAAGGTTGGTAGTGATGTTATAAAATTTGCTGAATCTTATCTTTTATCTTTAGGTATTAATAAGATTGAGGCTATAGTTGAGGAAGGGAAAAAGCTTAATTACATATTCTACGATAATGGCTACTGGCCTTCTTGGAAGCCAGTTGTTATATCCTGGGATCTTGAAAATCTAAACCTTGATACCCCTAAAGATATTGATTTTAATTCTTATCAATTTGACATAATTCATTCTAAAGACTTTACAGAAGATTTTATTGAAGAAATATCAAAATTTGTATTTGATTCCTACCAACCTTACTTTAGATGGTGGAGAGAATATAAGAATGATTACAGATGGTGGCGAACTAACTATGACGATGGTAGTTTACCCCAACTTGAGGATTATCTCAAAGAAGAGATGATAGGTAGAATTAGAGATTATTTACTTGAGATAAAGAACAAGAATTCAATAATAGTAAGAGGTTTTATAGATGGAAAGTTAGAAGGAATATGTGATGCAATAGTAGATGAAAAAGAAGAAAACATGGTAATAGGTGTAGCTGTTTCAAAGAAATTAAAAGCAAAAAACTTCGGTTCAATTTTATTAATTAATGCCTTAAAGTTTCTTAAGGATAACGGAGTAAAACAACCCATTGTTATAACAACTTCCGGTCTAGATGACTACGATCCAACTGTATACCTTTACACATTGGCAGGTAAAGGCCAAATTGTAAAAGAATATACCGTACTAATAAAAAGAAAATTTTCAGATTCTTCAACCAACGAAATAATAGATATTGGTCAACCTTTAAGTTTATAGTTTTGGTAAGTTAACTTTTAACTTGTAAGATACAACTCTTATTGTCGTAATTAATATAATTGATATCCAAGTGTTCAATTCTGATTCAACGTTAAAACTCTTCTCCAGAATCAAAAATAAAAAAATTCCAATTATACTAGCAGTAGCATAAATTTCTTTCTCAAGTACAAAAGGTATCTCTTTTATTAGAACATCCCTTAATATTCCACCTCCTATTCCCGTTATTAACCCAGATATAACAATACCTATGTCAGGTAAATTATAGTTTAGCGCTTTTGTCGCACCTATTATACTAAATACACCTAAACCAAGTGCATCAAGAAATATCAAAATGGAATTGTATTTTTTGATTAAATCCTTAAAAAGGATAACTAACAACATTCCTAAAATTATTGCTACTGTGTAGTTTATATCAAAAAAGTAAAAGGGTATTTGATTCAATATAATATCCCTTATTGTTCCTCCGCCAACCGCCGTAAGAAAACTAATTACAAATATTCCAAAAATATCTAGCTTCTTTTCAATTCCTCTTATTGTTCCCGTTGCAGAGAAAACTAACGTTCCAATAAGATCAAAAATATAAATTGTATTCATTATTTCACCTTTGCTTTATTAAGGTAATACCACTTTATATAAGCTTTTATAAAAATATCTATTTCACCATCAAGCACCGCCTGGGCATTTGAAGTTTCAACCCCAGTTCTATGATCCTTAACAGAATTATAAGGATGTAATATATAACTTCTTATCTGATTACCCCATGATATGTCTTTTTTTTCACCTGATATTTCTTCTGTTTTTTCTTTATTTTCTCTTTCTTTTAGTTCGTACAATTTGGATTTAAGTATTTTCATAGCCAACTCTTTATTTTGTGTTTGAGATCTTTCATTCTGTATTGATACAACTATTCCTGTTGGTATGTGTGTTATTCTCACTGCTGATTCAGTTTTGTTAACATGCTGTCCTCCCTTTCCTCCTGCTCTAAATGTTTCAATTTTTATTTCCGAAGGATCTATCTTTATTTCGCTTTCATCTTTTATTTCTGGTATGATATGTACTGCTGCAAAAGAAGTATGTCTTCTTTTAGAAGCATCAAAAGGAGAAATTCTTACTAATCTATGAATTCCTGTTTCCGACTTTAGGTACCCAAATGCATACTCTCCACTTAAATATATAGTTACATCTTTTATTCCTGCCACATCGTCTGGTAGCAAATCAACTATTTCGTACTTAAATCCTTTTCTTTCAAAGTATCTAATGTACATTCTAAGTATCATAGAAGCCCAATCACAAGATTCAACCCCCCCTGCACCAGGGTGTATATTTATAAAACAATTACTATTGTCAATCGGATCAAAAAATTTCTCAATTTCATAATCCTCTATTTGGTTAAATATCTTTTCCAAAGATTTTTGAATTTCATTTATAATCTCTGTGTCATTACCTTTCTCTACTTCTAGTATTATTTCAGTTATGCCATCCACTTCTTTTTTTAACCTTAACCATTTTTCTATTTCTCTTTTTAAATTTGTTTGCTCTATTAGTAACTTAGAAGCAGTTTCTATATCATTCTTAGAGTAAGCTTCCGATATTAAGTGTGATATTTCATCTATTCTTTGAACTTTGCTTGGTATTTGGAATATCTGAAAGTTTTCTTCTATCCTCTTTGTTATCTCCTCGGCTTTCTCTAGCAAAAATCCCATAAGATAATTATAATTTCTATTTTCTTGCAAATACAAAAAATGAAAAAGCGAACTTTGTTATAATATTAGAACATCATTTTAACCATTCCCCAATTTCTAATTTAACAAAGGCTTCGCTTTAACCGTTTACAATAAGTAAGGAAGTTAAGAATTTAAGAAACCTCTTTCTGCTTCCCGCCCACCCTCCCTATAGTTCTATGTAGGAGGGCTACGCCCTCCTATTAGGTACCACCCTTTAGCAATCCAAAGTAGGCTACAC
>JBMFQU010000007.1:0-33548 GCA_049968435.1 Brevinematia bacterium
CTATTAGTACCTCCTTTTAGTTCGTTAGGAAGATTTTACCTTCACATTAGGTGCCTTTTTATAAGTAAGAGAATATAGAAAATTCATTCCTAATAGAGTTGAGAGTTTTTTTAAAATACTTCTTTTAGTATCACACCCACCCTTTAGTTCCATGCAGGAGGACTTCGTCATCCTATGAATACCTCCCCTGAGTTCTACAATTAGAGATGTTAAAAAGTTTAGGGGAATAATAGGAGGAAGGAATTTTTAAGGAATTCCTTTTGCTTTTCCCATGCTCTTAAGCGTCTATAGGAAGCTACGCCTCCCTTCTAATACCTCCCTTGGGTTCTACAGGAGGAGTTCGTTCTCCTACCAGCACCTACTTTTAACTATTCCCGAATTCCTAACTTTAGTAGAGTTAAAAATAATTGAAAGCACTCTATCTTAATACTAACTAAAAGAGTTAAAGTTAAAAATTTTTAACTTATAACATCAAATCCTGTATAAGGCTTAAGTACTTCAGGAATAACAATGCTACCATCTTTTTGCTGATAATTCTCAAGAATTGCTATTAATGTTCTACCAACTGCTAAACCTGATCCATTTAAAGTATGGACAAACTCTACTTTTTTAGTATTTTTCCTCCTAAACCTTATATTTGCTCTCCTAGCCTGAAAGTCAAGACAATTAGAAACCGAAGATATTTCTCTATATGTAGCATAACTTGGTAAATAAACTTCTAGATCATAACACTTAGCCGCTGCAAAACCCATATCGCCACTTGATAGCTTTACAACTCTATGAGGCAATCCTAACACCTTAAGCAAATTTGAAGCATCCTCTACCATTTTTAAATGTTCTCTTTCAGAATCTTCAGGTTTTGTAATCTTTATTAACTCAACCTTATTAAACTGATGTTGTCTTAGTATCCCTCTTGTATCTTTGCCATAAGATCCTGCTTCCTTTCTAAAAGAAGGTGCATAACCAGTAACATAGATAGGAAGATCTTCCTCTTCAAAAATAACTTCTCTAAAACAATTAACCAATGGTACCTCAGCTGTAGGATTTAAGTATAGATCTTCATCCTCAACTTTATAAAGATCTTGCTTAAACTTAGGTAATTGTCCTGTGCCCAGCAAAGATTCACCTTTCACTAAGAAAGGTATAAACATTTCAGTATACCCCGAATTTGTTGTATTGAAGTCAAGGAAAAAGTTTATAATCGCTCTTTCAAGTTTTGCACCCTTACCTTTCATTACAATGAATCCAGAACCAGCAACTTTTGAAGCAGCATCAAAATCCATTATACCTAACTTTACACCTAGCTCCCAATGTGGTAAAGGGTCAAAGTCAAATTTCCTAGGTTCTCCCCAATAACTCACAATTTCATTACTCTTCTCATCTTCTCCCTCAGGAACATCCTCCATCGGTAAATTAGGTACCATTAAAAGTAGACTATCTAACTTAGTCTCTATAGAAGATAGAGTATCTTCCATTTCTTTTATACGCTTAGATGTAAAACTAATCTCATTAAAAAGTTCACTAACATTCTCTCCTTTAGCTTTTAAAGCGCCTATCTGCCTTGATAGATCTTTTTCTCTAGCTCTAAGAGAATCTAGTTCTGAAACTATCTTTTTCCTTTCTTCATACAGTTTAGCAATATCATCTATATCAACATTACAGTTTCTATACTTTAGTTTATTCTTAACATAATCTAAGTTAGAGTATATAAACTTAACATCAAGCATAAATACCTCTTTTTTACATCATTTTAAATATAATACGAGGCTAATTACATTATATTTTACTAAAATCACTTTTCTAGATTTAAAACAAAATAAGGTTAAACCCCTTATTTTTATGATTTTAGTTCTTTGTATTCCCTTACGATTTCTGACAAACCTGGCTTTGCATCGGCAAACAACATCAGAGAATTATCATTTATAAACAAAGGATTAGGTATACCTGCAAATCCTGGAGCAAGACTTCTCTTTATTACTATAACTGTTTTTGCTTTATCAACGTTGAGTATTGGCATTCCGTATATCGGAGTATCTTTTGCATCTCTTGCCATTGGATTAACAACATCGTTTGCTCCAACTACTATTGCAACATCAGTATCAGGTAAAAGTTCATTTGATTCCTCAAGCGTCTTTAACTTATCGTAAGGTATATCAACCTCAGCTAAAAGAACATTCATATGACCCGGCATTCTACCAGCAACAGGGTGTATGGCGAAATAAACTTCTTTACCATCTTTAGTAAGTTCATTGTAAAGATCCCTTACCGCCCCTTGAGCTTGAGCAACAGCTAATCCATAACCAGGAACAATTGCAACTGTATTAGCACTTTCAAGGATCATAGCAACTTCATCGGGAGTTGTTGATTTTACTTTTCCTTGATAGAATGATTTATCATCTTGTGTTTTTGACATCTCTGGAGGAGTAATATTACCTAGAAGTATTCCATAAAAATCTCTATTCATTGATTTTGCCATTATCCTCGTTAATATCAAACCTGAAGCACCAACTAAGGCACCTACCATTATTAAACCATGGTTTAGAAAAACAAAACCTAAAGTACCCGCCGAAAGCCCAGCATAAGATATAAACAACGATATTACAACAGGCATATCTGCTCCACCAACAGCTAAAGTTAATGACAAACCTAGCAGAGAAGCAAATATAAGTATCAAGTACATGTAAAGGTAATTTGAAGGATTAAGAGCAAGTAAAAACCCAGAGATAATTACGATAGCTAACAATATCAAATTTATCAAGTTCTTAGCAGGCAATACAATAGGTCTTTCTGTTATCAATCTCTGTAGCTTAGCAAAGGCAACCATACTACCCCAAAATGTTATTGTACCAACAAACATATCTAAAGCTACAGCTCCATGAAAGTATAACGATTTTGCAGCATCATCAAAAGGAAGTTTCTGAACATTAGGTGGCAATTCTCCCTTTAGAAACTCAACAATAGCAACCAAAGCTGAAACACCACCTCCAAATCCATTAAGAATAGCAACAAATTGTGGTATTGCTCGCATATCAACCAGATAAGCAGATAATACCCCTATAATTGAACCTATAACCAATCCTAATACAATTAATTCATAAGATAATATACCTTTGTAGAGCAAGGTAGCTGTTATTGCTATTAGCATACCCAAAGCACTTAGCCAGTTACCTTTTCTAGCAGTTTTAGCAGAAGTTAGTAACTTTAAACCAAATATAAAAAATATAACTGTAAATAAATAAAATACTGTTTGATAGTTAGTTGCAATATCTCTTATAAAGTTCATAAGTTCCTCCTATTTTTTGTTTTTGTCACCTTTAAACATCGCAAGCATCCTATCGGCGATAAAGTATCCCCCTACAACATTTATAGTACCCATTAGCAATGCAATAAAAGCAAGAATGCTCGTAATCGTTGAATTAGCAGTTCCGGTAGCTTCAATAGCACTTACAACCATTATAGACGCCATAGCATGAGAAGCTACTACAAGAGGTGTATGTAAAATAGGTGGTACTTTGGTTATAACCTCAAAACCAATAATCAAAGCTAAAACAAATAATATTATAGCAGAAACAATAGGATCCATACATAACCTCCTTAGGCTAAAGCTTTTTTAACAAGAGGATGTACAATTTCACCATCTTTAACAACTAATGTACCAGATATTATTTCATCCTCTAAATTTAGGTTTATTTTCCCATCTCTTACAAGTAATGATAAGAAATTCTTTAAATTATTTGAATACATCTGGCTTGCATGTACAGGTACAGTACTAGGCAAATTTATAACTCCGAATATCTTTACACCTTTATATTCGTATACCTCTCCAGGCTTTGTTAGTTCGCAATTTCCACCTTTTTCTGCAGCAAGGTCTATGATTATAGATCCAGGTTTCATCTTTTCAACCATTTCTTTTGTTATCAATACTGGAGCTTTTTTACCAGGTACTGAAGCAGTAGAAATAACTACATCAGTATACTCCAAAACTTTTAACATCATCTCTCTTTGCTTTTGATAAAATTCTTCTGACATTGCCTTTGCATATCCAGATTTGTCACTTGCTTCTTGGGTTTCTAAACCAAGCTCAATAAACTTACCCCCAACACTCTGTACTTGCTCCTTAACTTCAGGTCTCACATCGTATGCCTCTACAACAGCACCTAATCTTTTAGCAGTTGCAATAGCTTGAAGCCCTGCAACACCTGCTCCCAAAACAAAAACTTTCGCTGCCATTAAATTACCAGCGGCTGTCATAAACATAGGAAATACCCTTGGGAAAAGCTCAGCCGCAATTATAACAGCCTTGTACCCTGCTATAGTAGCCATTGAACTTAATACATCCATGTTTTGCGCTCTGGTTATTCTCGGAATAAGTTCCATAGAAAAAACATTTACACCATACTCAGCAAAAACCTTTGCTACTTCAGGATTAGCTAAAGGTTCCGTCATACCTACAACAAAAGCACCTTTCTTCATCTTTTGAATGTCTGTAATGTTATTATTATCAGCACCGGGAGCTCTAACATATGTTATTATATCAGAACTACTCAAAATTTCATCTCTACTCGTCACCTTAGCTCCTACTTTAATATAATCATCATTACTATAGAAAGAGCCTTCACCAGCACCATTCTCAACAAAAATCTCCAAACCAATCTTTAACAAAGAAGGTATCGTTTGAGGTATTATAGATACTCTCCTCTCACCAGGGAAAGTTTCTTTTAATACTCCTAATCTCATAAAAAACCTCTAAAAAGTTATTTGGAACTAAATTTTAAATTATATAAAAAAAACTATCAAATTGATAAAAATAATATTGAAAAACATTTTTAGTAGACAAACACCTTAAGCTTTAAAAGGAGTACTACCTCTACAAGGAAAGATTCTATCAGAATGGCTAAAAATTAAGGCACTCCTTGAGTGATTTTAGAAACTACTCTATTTATAATGAGTAAAATTTATCATTCTACTTATTTAGTTGAAAAACAAAACTACGATAAATTATATTGCTTTTATGTCAAAGTGTTATTATGTTAAAACATATGTAGATAATACTGTTTCTATTTATAAAGTAGAAGAAGACATTGAACTAAGTTTTGGAGATTTCGTAATAGTTGAAACTAAATTCGGAAATGATATTGGAAAAGTTTTATCCGGAGAAATAGATATTAATACAAACAATGGTAAAATCATAAGTAAAGCTACTAAAGAAGATATAGAAAAATTTAATAAAAATCGCAATAGAGATTTAGAAGAAGGAAATAACATAAGAAAGATATTAAAAAAGCATCATTCTGAAGTTCACTTCGTAAATTGCTATTTTCTGTTTGAAAAAAAACTTCTAGTCAATTTTATTAGTGAATCAAGAATTGATTTCAGAGAACTAGTTAAAGAGCTTGCTGGAATATACAGAATGAGGATAGAAATGAGGCAAATATCATCTAGGGAGGCTTTCAAAATTAAAGGTGGAATAGGCATATGTGGAATGGAATGCTGTTGTTCAAGATTTAACCACTTAAAACAACATATATCTGCAAACCTAGTCAAAGAACAAAATCTTTCAGAGACTAATGCCAAAACAATAGGTCCATGTGGTAAATTATTATGTTGCTTAGCTTATGAAGCAGATTCTTACAAAAATGGTAAGTGCATTTACGCAAAAACTACAAACAATACCAAAAATGATGTAGAAATATATGAAGGGTCAATTTTGGACAATACCTAACATAATATCTCTTTTTAGAATATACTTATCTATACCTATAGTTTATTTACTTTGGTCAGGTAATAATTATTACTCTGCTGTATTAATTTTAGTAATACTAGCTTATATATCTGATGCTCTTGATGGATTCATAGCAAGAAAATTAAAGCAAAACTCCGAATGGGGTAAAATCCTAGATCCCTTAGGAGATAAAATATTATCAACTTCTTTAGTAATTACACTCTACACAAAAGGACTACTATCATTAGGGTTTATTATTCTAGTTATTTTGAGGGATCTTTTCATTTCAATTTTCTCAACTAAAATTGCTCTAACTACTAATATGGTAATTCAAGCTGCTTTAATAGGTAAAATAACTACTTTTATCTTAAGCATTCTATACTCTGTATCAATTTTAAGCCTTATGAATCTAGTTCCAATTTACATGATAAAACCACTCGAATATATTTCTACGACAATGGTAATAATATCTGGAATTTACTACTTAATAGTTTTTCTAAAAGTAAATGGAATTTTAGATAAAAAAGTATAAAAATAGTTTTAGTATTTCTAACTACCTACATATTTTCTAAAGTAATATTCTGCTTCCTCTTTCGTTTCTACTTTAGAAATCATAAGTCTACCATTTTTGAAAACAAACATCTTTTTCCCCTCCGCTTCAAAATTTATATACTCATCACTTTCCTCAATTACATTAACACCATAAATCTTTAAGAATCTAGATAAATAATCAATATCAATTTCCCTATCATCAATTGGGAATACTGCCGATAGATCATTACCACAATTTTCATTAACCATTTCACCATATTCACCTTCTAAAAACCTAAAATCAACATTTTTACAGCTATTACAGCCCTTAGTAAATTTAAATTCTTCCACCTTATCTTCAGTTATAATAAAATCCTTTTGACTAGAAATAGCTTCTTCTACAACACTAATCAACCTTCTGCTATCTCTTATAATAGACATTAGAATAACATAATTTAAAATATACTTACGGCTATTACTTTCAAACAAACATCCTAAACAGGAATTCTCTTTAATGTTTTTCACTAGAATTTTCCCATTGTAATTAACAACTGACACAAGACTTTTACCTTTGCTTAGTGCAAAATCATTTAAAATCAAAGATATAATAGTATTAAAAGACAAATCAATCAAAATATTAGAATCACTAGGAATCACTCTAGGAATAGTTAGATAGCTTAATGTGGTATTTAAATGATATCTTCCCAGCCTTAAAGGATAAGGACCAATAATCATGTTAGGATTTAGCTTTTTTGATAACTCTATAGATATTTCATTTACACCTAGAACTGAATACATCCTATTTATTTTCTAACAACTTAGGTATATGTTTTCTTATAAGCTTTAGCATTTCTTCCTCAGAAACAAATCCTACTTTACCATTTTCGTACATCGAAATTATCTCAGAATATATAGCTTTAATTCCTTCATTATCTTTAGATAATTTTTTATCTTGACTTAGATCAAAGAATGTATTTATCCAATAAGCAATACCGGCAGTACCTGATTTATCGGTAATAATTACCTGAGGTTTTCTACCTAAAATTGCTTCTGTATCAAATATATTGTATATTTCTGGATCTTTCATAAGACCATCAGCATGAATCCCAGCTCTTGTGGAATTAAACGAGTCTCCAACGAATGGCTTTTGAGGATCTATCCTTTCACCTATTTCTTTTTCATAATATTCTTTTATTTTAGTTATGACTTTTAAATTCATGTCTTTTACATTTCCTTTTATACCATAATACCAAAATATTATCTGTTCAAGTGGCGCATTTCCAGTTCTTTCTCCAGTGCCAAGTATAGAGGCATTTATTGAAGAAGCACCATATAACCAACCTGCAACAGAATTGGCAACGACTGTTCCAAAGTCATTATGCATATGCATTTCTAACAACTCTGATGGAACTCCAGCTTCTTCTCTTAGGTAGTAAATTAACTTAGGAATACCCCTAGGAACCGAAGCAGTAGGAAAAGGAACACCATACCCCATCGTATCACATAATCTTACAGTTATTTTCATTCCGCTTTCTTCACTTATTCTCATAAGTTTCTGAGCAAAAGGTAAAACAAAACCAAATATATCTGCCCTGGTTATATCTTCAAAATGGCACCTTATCTCATTATATCCCATTTCAGCTGCTTTCTTAACGATAGACAAATACATCTCTTCTGCCTTCTTTCTATTTAATTTTAGTTTCTTGTATATATGGTAATCAGATACTGAAGTAAGTATACCAGTTTTTGTTAATCCCATTTCCAAAGGTAATTTAAGATCCTGTTCATGAGCCCTTATCCAACCAGTTATCTGGGGATAGTTAGCACCAATTTCTAAACACTTATTCACTGCCTCTTTATCTTTGTTAGTGTATAAGAAAAACTCTGTTTCTTTTATTATGCCACTATCATTATCTAACTCTACCAACATTTTATATATATCAACAATCTGCTTAACAGTATAAGGATCTCTACCTTGTTGACCATCTCTAAAAGTAGTATCAGTTATCCATATCTCATCAGGAATATGTTGAGGAGGCACTAAACCATCAAACTCAATTAATGGAGGTGTTGTATATGGAAACAAATTTCTGAAATATTCCTCCTTATCATACTCAACATCATATGTTTTTTGAAACTTTAATCCTTGATACTTTTGCCAAGCCATTATTTAACCTCCAAAGTAGTTAATGTTTTAAGATAGATAAAGACTTTTTCAAGTAAAATAAAAATATTTTAAGTAACTTATTTTTGCGTCCCCCTTCTCACAATTTCAATATTTCCGAATTCTAAATTCCGAATTCCTAATTACTAATTTAGCGATGGCTACGCTTCAATTGCTTCCAATGAGCAAGTAAGCTAAGAAAGTTTTATCATTCTTTCAACACTTACTATCAGAAGAATGGTTTAGAAGAATAAAATACTCACTCTTCCTAATAAAATTTAGAAAATCTTTTATTTAAATTAACCTTATAATTTTGTCTCGATTTAAATAGTTAGATTATAAGGATTCTTTATAAAAAGTTTAATTGGAAATATTTTGAATATGTATAATAAAATTTCTCAAAGGAGGTATTTATGAAAGTTTACTATGATAGTGATATCGATTTAGGTATAATCAAGAGTAAAAAAGTTACAGTAATCGGTTATGGTAGCCAAGGTGCCGCTCATTCCCAGAATCTAAAAGATAGTGGAGTTGATGTAGTTGTTGGTTTAAGGAAAGGATCAAAGACAGAAGAAGAAGCAAAATCGGCAGGATTAAAGGTCATGGACATAGAGAGTGCAGCCAAATGGGCAGATGTTATAATGATTCTAACTCCTGATGAAACACAGCCTGAAATATACGAAAATTACATAAAGAACAACTTATCTGAAGGCAAGATGTTAATGTTTGCCCACGGATTTAATATTCACTATAACCAGATTGTACCACCAAAAAATGTTGATGTAACCATGGTTGCTCCAAAAGGACCTGGAATATTAGTTAGACAACAATATCAAGATGGTAAGGGGGTGCCTTGTTTGGTTGCCGTACATCAGGATTACACAGGTAAAGCAAAGGATATCGCCCTATCTTACGCCAAGGCAATAGGTGGTTCAAGAGCAGGTGTTATCGAGACTACTTTCAAAGATGAAACTGAAACTGATTTATTTGGAGAACAAGCTGTATTATGTGGTGGTGTCGTTCATCTAATGACCGCAGGATTTGAAACTCTCGTTGAAGCTGGATACCCACCAGAGATGGCTTACTTTGAGTGTATTCACGAAATGAAATTGATAGTTGACCTTATATACCAAGGAGGTATATCAACAATGAATAGTTTCATTAGCAATACGGCAGAATACGGTGAGTACGTATCAGGTCCAAAAGTTATAACAGAAGAAACTAAAAAAGCCATGAAGGCAATACTTGATGATATACAAAAAGGTAAATTCGCAAAAGATTGGATTCTCGAAAACAAAGCTGGAAGACCATTCTTTACTAAGATGAGAGAAATCTGGAGTAAACATCCTGTTGAAGAAGTCGGTAAAAAACTAAGATCAATGATGCCTTGGATAACCCCTCCTTCGAGAAAACCTAAATCATAAATTATAGGGGCTATGCCCCTAAACTTCAAAACATAATAGAAGACTCTATATCACTCAATGCTCCTGATATTGTTATGTAACTTGAAGTTAGTAAAAGTATTATAAGTATTAGTAACAATAAGTAAGGACTCATCAAAGCTACTAAAGATGTGCCTCTAGAAATTTTAAAAAACCTTGCTATACCCTTAATGAGATAGTATAGTTTTAAAACAATAATAACTAACACTATTACTGGCATCAAGAATCTCAAAAACAAGCTCAAAGGATAAAATAGTATGACAAATATATCAAACAAACCTACAGAAAAGAAAAACCAGAATATTCTAGGGGTAGATATTTGATTTTCTTTACCAATTATTGCCAATAATCCTATTACAAAAGTAGCATAAACTACATTTACCAATATAAACAATGTTGAAACAATTACACCAATATCTAGTCTACTTGACAAAGAAAACAACGACCCAAAAAAAGTTATTACAAGACCAATTAAACCTAGATTTTCTATTCTTCTATTACCTTCAAGTAAATCATTCAAATACTTTTCAAAATTAAATATGTAATCAATTATTTCATCAAATACTCTATTCATTTAATCCTCCCAGTAATCAAAATCTAGTATCCTAGATAAAGGATCTTTGGGAAAAGGTTTTTGTATGAAAAGTTAAATCCAAAAAATGACCTAAGCAACTCCTTGATAATACTTCTTCTCTCAGGCAAAGAAACATAGGTTATAGTTCTTTCTCCCGTAAGATCTTTGAGTATGTTTTCAACTTCAAATTCTGTACCAATAGAGTCAATAAGATTACTTTTAAGCGCATCAACCTCCGTAAGTATCCTACCATCAGCAATTTTTAAAAGTTCTTCCTTCTTTATTTTATTACTTCTACCCTCAAGTATTATTTCCAAAAATCTCTGATAATAAGAATCAACAATATTCTTAAGAAGCTGTTTTTCTTTATCAGAAACATCTCTATAAGGAGATAAAATATCTTTTAATTCGCCACTTTTGAAAGTATATACTTTTAATCCCAATTTTTCAAATAATCCTTTCATATTTATGCCCTGAACAATGACACCAATACTACCAGTAAGAGTACCTCTAGAAGCTACTATATGATCAGCTAGAGCAGAAACATAATATCCCCCCGAAGTTGCAATCTCTTTCATAAACACAACAACTTTCTTTCCTTTCTCCTTAGCGTATCTAATTGCCGAGACTATAGTTTCAGCGCCACTAACCGTTCCCCCTGGACTACTTACATCAATTCTTATGGCTTTTATTGTAGGAGTATCAGCAAATGTTTTTATCTGATTAGCTATTTTCTCAGCATTTGCATAAGCATAAGAAAAATAATCTTCTTCTTGGCTAGATATAATACCGTTAACCTTAATAAGCCCAACATTACCTATCAAACTAGATATACCCGTAGATAAAACCTTAGCCCTTTTGACATTAATAGAAACTAAAACAATACCTAAGACTATATTTACCAAAAGCAAAACAAAAATACCCCAAATAACAAAATTCTTTAATCTATCACTCATAAACATAACACCTCACTTCTTAATTTTATGATAAATTTTGAATTTATTTCAAACATAAGTTTTTTAGTTAAATTAAAATTCTAAAAATATTGAAAGAAATATTTATTTTCTTAATAATTCATAAAGATGTTTAGAAAGATGAATTTAAACGAAATAGTAGAGATGATAAGATCAGCTCCTTACGAAACTGGTATATATGTAGGTTGTGACTCTACTCAAAGGAAAGATTACTGTGTTTTTGCAACTGTTGTTGTAATCCATCATTTGAGATCAAGAGGTGCTAATGTTTTTGTAAAAATAGATAAAACTGAAAGGATAAAGTCAATGAAGCAAAGGATAATGATGGAGGTATCAAAAGCAATTGAAACCGCCATAAGCATTTCAAATTTAGTCCCTACTAGACCTATAGAGGTACACTTAGACATAAATACCTCTTCAAAGTTTATATCTAATTCAATTATCAAAGAAGCATTTGGATATGTAACAGCGCAAGGATTTAAACCTGTTTTTAAACCAGAATCCTTTGCTGCTTACTGTGTTGCTGACTACGCTTGTAAAAAATATTACTAAAACTTAATTTCAATAGAACCTAAAATATTTTGAGAACATTGGTATCCTGGTAATACTCCTCTTTCATATTGGTAAAAAGCTATATCAATAGTTAAATAATCAAAATTTATTCCAATACCAAAAGTAGGATAACCTTGTGAAATACCACCTCTAAGCTTAAATATTTTAAGTAACGCTATTTCACTACCTAAATGCACTTTCTTAAACCAAAATTCGTCAAAATAAAACATGTTAATAAGGTTAAATTGAATTGAAAACTCAGAAAGTAAAAATACAGGTATATAAGGGATTCTATCTAAATTGTAAGAGATACCAAAACTAAACTTAGGCGGAATATAGCTTACATAGCTATTCGCTTCCTTTATAATCTCATTTTCATTAGAATAAATTATTCTATTCCAATAAAAAGCCCTGCCAAAGAAATTTTCAATAACCAAAGCATACTTTAAATTCATGCTACTATCTTCAAAGATAACACCTATATTACCCCAAACAGAATCACCTACATCGTATTCATAAATGCCATTCTGGGTATTTTCGTAAAACTTAACAACCTCAAACACACTACCTCCGTAGAAAAACGGTGATTTATACCTTTTGGAGTAAGAAAGTGATGCACCAATATGCAAGGTAGAAAACTTGGCTATATCAAAGTAAGTACCAAAAGAGAAAGTCAAACCTATCTCTGCAAAAGTCTTTAAATCTACATAAGGTACTCCTGGGGCTTGTCTAATATTTAAAGACGAAAAGAAATCATTGTAAAACATTATACCAATACCGTTCCCAACATAACCTAAAGCTAGAGGGCCAAATAAAGCTACTTCAGGACTTGCTTTTAATAGCAACCCATAAGGATCCTTTAAAAGTTCATTTGTAAGAGAGGACCAATCAAACCCTATCCATTGTAACGGATTAAAAGGATTAAGACTATACGAAGACAAATTTAAAGCATCATAAATATAACCTGTATTTGCACCCGACATAGCAGTTAATTTAACTAGATAAAACCGAGAAGTAGAAATAGAAACTACTGCTGGATTTTTCAGGAAAGATACACCTTCTCTATAGTTAATTAAATATGTATTACCTAAGCTATATTGCCTCGGAGTAGAAAAAAATGAATCTATATCATACCTAACTTCCTGAGGGAAGCCTTCAACAAATAAAACTAAGAATATCAAAACAATAATGTAAATAAATCTATTCATAAATACCCCTTAACCATTAGTTAATCTATTAAGATCTATATAATTTGTCAATATATTCCAAGAATCTACATCATTTGTATTAAGTATGTTAGTTATATCTTTATTATCAAAGATATAGTAATTAGTTATACTTAAGGAATTAGTTAATCTACTAATATTAGTTGCTATATCAAAAGATATTCCATTATTTGTAAGAAGATAAACAATCCTATTGTACATATCAGAATAGAAATTGTAATACTTAATGAAGTTAGTATAAACATTTGTTATCTGTCTATCCACTTCTTCAAAAATATTGTATATTTGAACATCAATTGAATTTGATGAGGAATTTAGTCCATTACTTATAAACCTTAAAGGATCCAAACTCTCCTTAGACTTTTTAAAATAAATATCCATAGAGTTTTTGATGATTTTCCCTTCAAGTAAAAAATCGTTAGGTAAATTAAGATTAGTATCAGATAGATTAGTTATACTCTTTATAAAGTTATACACTAAATCATTAGTTGAAACCTTACCATCAAAGTTAGAATCAAAAGTCAAAAAGAAGGTATATATCTTGTTAAATACACTAAAACTAAAGTGAAGGTTATAATCATTTGTAAGATATTTATTATCAGAGGCTCCTGAAATAACTAAATATACATACTTACTAATTTTCTCTGAAACCTTATAATAGTTTTGATTAGTTACATACATATCAATAAATTCATAATAATTCGACAAGTTATTAAAATTACTGATGATGTTAGAATAAAAACCTAATATATTAGTCCTAGGAACTACAGAAAAAAGAGCACAATTAGCTACACCTATCAAAGCCCTAGAATTACTAGAGTTTATTTCCAAAGCTCTAGCATAAAAACTTTCAGCAGTTATATAATCTCCTATGTCAGCATAATAATCCCCCATTTCAACCAAAAATTTCTCATCATACAATTGAGATAAATCATTACTTCTAGGATCAACAAAAAGAGGGGAAAATATATTAAAACAACCACCAACTATAAATAAAACCAAAATCATCACTAAAAGCATCAAATACATCTTCATATCTAACCTCTCTAATAATATTATAATTCGAATATTAACTTTTTTAAAAATATTCTTAAAATTTAAATTAGACTTGCCTTATGTTTTATAACAGATTTTCGAAAAAAGAGATTACAAAAACTCTTTACTTGCTAATCAAGATAAAACCCCCTAGAACACTGATACTTTAATTATAAATTTGAAAATACATTGCAAAGAAGAAATAAAGTTTAGCAAACTATAAGTAGTAATAATTTAGGAAGAAGTAAAAAACAAAAAGGGGCATAAAGCCCCTTAAGATCTTATGATATCTTAATCTTAGTTTCTTTAGAAACCTTTTCCTTAGGTATCCTTACCTCAAGAACTCCATCTTTGTACTCGGCTTTAGCTTCTTCACTCTTTACTTCGACTGGTAATGGTATCAATCTCTCAATCTTTCCATAGAATCTTTCAATTCTATGAACATTTTCCTTTTTCTCTTCTTTCTCTTCCTTTTTCTCAGCCTTTAGATGCACAAAGTTATCTTTAACAGTTATTTCAATATCGTCTTTCTTAATTCCAGGCAATTCAACTTGTATCACAACATCTTTATCAGTTTCGTAAAGATCAAGCACTGGAGCTAAAATATACTCTTTATTCTCAATCGGAGAGGAAAATTCATCGAATAGTCTATCAAAATCTCTCCTTATTCTTTCGATTTCAGAAATTGGAGACCAAATGCTTAAACCTTTCCTCATAGGCCACCCCCCAACTAAATTTTCTATATAAAATATACCAAAATATTTTGTAATTGTCAAATCTTAAAGTATATAAAATAAACAATTTAATCACTAAAAACCAAATTACCATTTACAAAAGTCAGCTTTACTTTTCCTTTTGCTTTCATCCCTAAGAAACAGGAATTTCTACTCTTAGAAACGAAGAATCTTTCATCTATGATAAACTCTTCATTTGGATCAAAAACAACAATATCAGCATCTGCACCTATCGACAAATGCCCCTTGTTTGGAACTTTAATTATCCTAGAGGGATTAAAAGAGAACAGTTTTACTAGATCTAAAATAGATATAATACCATCATCTACAATATAGGTATAAAGCATAGGTAATGCTGTTTCAAGACCTATTGTACCGAATGGTGCTTCTTGGAGAGTCTGTGATTTTGAAAAAAATGTGTGTGGAGCGTGATCTGTAGCGATAACATCAATAATTCCATCTTTTAGAGCATTCAATAAAAATTGCCTATCTTCTTCTGTTCTTAGTGGCGGATTCATCTTTTTATTGGTATCTAAATGTGATTGAATTGAATCTTCGGTAAGAATTAGATGATGAGGGGTAACTTCACATGTTACATTTATACCATGATCCTTAGCCCATCTTATAAGCTCAACAGATTCTTTAGTCGAAATGTGTTGCAAGTGTATATAACTATTTGTTTCTTTAGCTAACAAAATACACTTAGCAACAGCTATACTCTCACTGCAACTAGGTATTCCTTGTAAACCCAGCTCAAGAGATTTCAAACCTTGATTTATAACTCCGCCCTCAGATAAAGATGGTTCCTCAGGATGCTCAAATATAAGCACATCAAAGTTTTTAGCGTAAGTAAGAACTCTATACATAACTTTAGCATCAGATATAGGTTTTCCATCATCAGTAAATATATAACCCCCTAAGTTTTTTATTAATCCCATCTCCGTAATTTCCTTTCCTTCCATACCTTTAGTAGCATTCGCACTTTGTATAACATTTACTAAAGCTTTTCTACTAATTCTATTTTTAACCTCAAAATATACCTCAGGAGAATCTATCTTAGGATCTGTATTAGCCATAGCAACTATCGTTGTTATTCCACCTTTTGCAGCTGCTTTTGTACCAGTCTCTATAGTTTCACTATCTTCACCCCCAGGTTCCCTTAAGTGTACATGAATATCAATAAAACCAGGAAACACCCATAAACCTCTAACATCAATAACCTTATCTGCAATAAGATTTTTACCTATGTCTTTAACCTTACCATTACTTACAAGAATATCTAATTGCTCTCCATCAAAACCGTTTTTATAGCAAAATACTTTACCACCTTTTATAACAAACTCTTCCATATAAAGAATTTTAAAACATTTCAAATACATTTGAAAAATCTAATTATTCCAATAAGCCAGCACCAAAGGAAGACAATTAGTATTCCTACCTTAATTGCTTGGAAAAGTAATATAAAATTTTCAAACACCCTTTCTTGATAATTTTGAAAAAAATTTAATATATTTTTATAATACCATCACAATAGAAGGAGGATTTTATGCTAAAAAATTTATTTTTGATTTTAATCATGGTGTTAGCAATTTCGGTTGCATCTTTCGCTAATGTAATCATAATCAACGAAACACCTCTGAAAGGTAAAATTAATCTTTCGGAAGATGATATAAACTTTATAAACTCCCTAGTTAGTTATTCTTTAAATGATCTTTCAGATGTACTACAATATAAATACATAACCCCAAAAGATGTCGAAACATGGTATAACAGTGTAGTTGAAATAGTAAACTCAACAAATACTAATACTATAACAGTAGGTAAAAAGCAACAAAAGCCAAAACCATTATCGAAGATAATAATAAAATCTTTAGATTCTAAAACTATCTCAACTATAACAAAACTATTACCTGAAATAAAGGGAGTTATGGTAGCATCTTATAATCTAATCAAAAATAGTGTGATAATTAATCTACAAAATATTAATTCTGATGGAAAGTTAATAAATAAAAGTACAATATCAATACCTTTAGAAAAGATTACAGATAGAGATTGGATTTTATTAACTACAAAAGAAGGTATTGTTGATTTGTTAAATGCTTGGAAGTTTTATTACTATGATCCTTCAAAGACAGCAACATTGAAGATAGCTATAAAACCTCAAGTAAAAAATTTATCAATACTTACAAAACCAGATAATACTCCTTTAAAGGTAGGAAATAATATTTTAAAAGAAGGTGAATATACTTTGGTTATAAGTGCTCCGGGATATGAGGATGTTGTTACAAATATTTATCTACCACCTATGGGTAATATATCACTTTCATTTACTCTCAAAAGTGCTACCAAAATAGAAAGTCCAGTACCCATAGGAACCTTATACATTGACGCAAATGTAAAAGGAGTACCTTTAATAATAGCAGAAGGCAACATAATAGGAGTAACTCCGATTTATACAAATGTAACTGAAGGTATAAAAAACATAATTTTCCAACAAACCCCCACAACGCTACTAAAAAGCTTACAGATAGAAGTAAAACCAAATCAATTTAATTATTACTTTGTAAACCTTGAAAGAATCGGTGCAGGTGTAAACATCATAGCCGATAACGGAACTTTCGTAGTAATTGATAGAAAACTAGAAGGCCAAATAACAACAGGCAGTTATTCAAAAATACTAACTAAGGGAATACATACTATAACCGTTTTCAAAAATGGCTTTGAGCCATTTAGAACCAATATAAACGTAAGTGAAAGTGAAAAGATAAATATAAAAGCATCACTTAGCCCTAAAAAAGTACCAGTTCTTATAGTTACACCACAGAGTAAAGAGGCAATAATAAGGTACCAAGGCAAAGATATAACAACCGTTTATAATCCAGTAAAATTGGAACCAAGTAAAGAAAGCCAAATTGATATAGTAGCACAAGAATTCGGTTACAATAATAGTTCAGTATCAGTGATACCTTCTTTTAATAAAATAAATTCAGCTGTAGTAACTTTATCTCCATTATACGGTGATCTATTGATTATAACTGATCCAGTGGACGCATTAGTCAAAATAGACGGTAATATTGTAGGTAAAACTACTATGGATGGACTGCTACTAAAAAGCTTACCTGCAAGAAAATCAGTTATTTTTATTCAAAAAGAAAACTATAAGCCTATAAAAACAAATACTTACATAATGCCTAATATACAAAACTCATTAATGTTTAAACTTAAAGAAGCACCTATAAAACTATTCATAAATACAACTCCAGTAACAGGAGTAAGTATATATGTTAATGATGAGTATTATGGAGAAAATGATGGTGTTATAAATGTTGAATTAGGTAAATCAGCTCTGAAACTACTAAAAAGAGGATTTAAAACTATATACACAAATCTATCTTTTCCTGAAAAACTAGAAACAATTATACCTCTAACATTTCAAATGACACCAGGAAGTAGTGAAATTGAACTAGTAGAAACAGTAAATAACAATATACCACAAATTGATAATTTAATATCAAACGAAAATTACATTGAAGCAAATAACTTGATAGATAGCACCAAAAAATCTATTATTGATTCCGGTTATACAAATTATTCTTTAGAAATACTAAAACTATACGAATTTTTATCAAAAAAACAATCTGATATTGCACCAAAGGTAGAGTTTTATACTCTCAACAATGAAGCAAATGAAATAATTTCAAAATCATACCAATTACAAATGAGTGGGAATTTAAAAGAAGGATTAAAACTATTGAAAGAATTTATATCAAAAGTTAATTCTTCAAAAATTAGTGATGAAAATAAATCCCTAATCTTAGGAAAAGTTAGAGATAAGTACAAAGAAATAGCTTTACTTGATATATCCACAAGTACATCAAACTTAATTTTACAAGGAGATAAACTATTAGCCAAGGGTGAAAAATCTGGAGCAGTAAGTTTATATGAAGAAGCAATAAAGACAATCGATGAGTATATAGTTGAAATACCAGATATAGAGAAAGAAGTATCAAACTTAAGAAACAGTATAATTTCAAATTACATAACTTTTGGACTTGATGTTTTAAGCAACAAAGTTGAAATGACATTAATTGAATCTGAAAATCTTGAAAAGAACAATAACCTTACAAATGCTATTGAAATCGTAAATAACACGATCAAAGAAATAAGACTCTCCAAACTTTACCAGCTTAGCGAAGTAAAACAACTTGAAAGCAAATTACAAGAGAAGTATGATTACCTTGTTAACAAAAGCATAGAAGCTGAACAGATGGGAGAAGTAAAAGCAGTATATGATGAAATAAAACCAGTTCTTAAAGAAGCAATAAGGTTAAGCAGCTTAAAGGAATATGACGGGGCAATAAAGAAGTACAAAGAAGCTCTGAAGATAATAGAAATATCAGAGTTCAAGGAAAATCCTTTCTTAAAGAAGCTAAAAGATAGTATAATTGCAGATATCAGTAGAGTAGAAGAAGAAAAAAAGACAGAAGAAGAAACAAAAGCAAAGAAGCTTCTATTACAACAAGAGATAGAAAAGAAAAAGAGAGAACTCTCATGGTGGGACAGAATGACTAGAGCATGGACAGGAATAGGACTCGAAATAGGAATTTCAGGACTTGGCCCAAATGGAAGTGATTTGATTATAGATAATATCAACATATTATTTCATGGTAAATTACATATATCTATCTTACCAATACTAGGTATTAACTTCGGTGGATTATACAGTATAAACTCTCAGCAAGTATCTACAAATAGCGCCTATTTGAATTTGATGGGATTTGGTCAAATTGAGCTTAGGATACCCATAATAAAGCAGTTATCTATATTTGGTGACTTTGGTACAGGCATTGGAACTTCTATATTAGACCAAAGGAGATTTAGAATAGCTGAGGACTTTTTATTCAATACTGGAATTGACTTAAAGTTTAACTGGTTTGGGATTAGACTAAGTTATGATATGGCATTCTACGATAACTTTAACCAAAAGCAAATGGGTGGAAGTTTCGCTATGATACTATGGGCTACAGAAGATTAACCTAACTTTATCAATGGTGAATATTTTTGAAAGTTTGTCAAGCATTTAAATTTAAACTTAAGACTGATAAATAGAACAAAAACTCAAAGAATACTTGGGCTACACTAGAACAGAATCTTGTGGAGTATGCACCGCATACGATGAAGCAGGAACCAGTGCGAAAGCGAAACCGCAAGGATAAGCGAGTAGCACTCTGTGAGGTAGTTTAATTTGTTCTCACGGAATCTTCTTGATGAAGCAAGGGGAAGAGGTCAACTTGAAAGTAAATATCTTGTAGATATATTCTAAACTTATGAAAAATATTTTGGTAACTTTTCTAATTTTATTAATTACATTCTATGGATGTTCTAAAGGTGAATTTGAATTTTCAGATAAAACAAAAATAACTAGTATAAAGTTAAATTCAAATGGAGACATTGCAGTTCTATATAAATCAAACGAGATAGTTAATGTGTATAATTTTGAAAAACTTACGAAAACCTTTGAAAGAGAAAGTTATTTCATTAAAGTTAAGGGAAAAAGAAACATAATTGGGCCTTTCTATAAGGTCAGCCAATTTGGATTAGCTGAAAATACAAATGTATTCTACGTAGTAGGTAATAATCCAACTATCGGATGGATAGTACAAATAAATGATAGAAAGCTTGGTGCTTACAGTTATGTTACTGAAATAAAAGTATCAAAAGACGGGAAAAGATTTGGCATAATTTACAATGTTGGAGGAGAATTTGATGGTACTAATCTAATAGGTGGTAAATTCTATGTAAATATAGATGGAACGGATTATGGACCTTATGACTTAGCGCAATCGTTAACTTTTTCAGAAGATGGTGATTCTTATTTCTTCATATACAAAAACAATAAATATTGGTACGTAAATGAAAATGGGATAGACCATAACGTGTTTGATGAAGTAGTATTACCAATATTCTTATCAGGATATAATGTTAATTTAATATACGCTTATAGGATAAGAAATAACTACTTCTTTAACTCTGGACAAAAATTAGAAACAAAATCTAAACCATTTAGGATTTTAGTATCAGAAAAAGGTATAGGCAGTATATACATAGATAAAACAAATGTTATATTGGAAATTGGGGATTTAACTTTAACTAACGATATATTGACAAATATAGTTCTAAAAGATGAGGGTACAATTGTCTTTTCAAGTAATCAAGATTATTATGTTTTTTATAATAATGGTCTTTTGGGACCTTATCCTAGAGTTGAAAAAGTTGGCACATACGACGATAAACTTGTATTGAAATGTATAAGCAACGAATCTAACTACATATACTTTGGCAGCGAAATTCTAGGCCCTTATGAAATAGCTGATTTCTCAGTTAACTCAAATGAAGTTATAGTTGGTTATGTTGAAGGAAACAAGGTCAAGACAAAACTTATAAAATAGAGGTAAACCTATGGAAATAGTAGAAAGTCCTGAATTACTTCAACAAAAGATGATAGAAATAAAGAGAAAAGGTAAAAAGATTGGTTTTGTCCCAACTATGGGAGCATTACATGAAGGACATCTATCGTTGGTTAGGCAGTGTAAAAAAGATAATGATATAACTGTTGTAAGTATATTTGTAAACCCAACCCAATTTGGCCCTAATGAAGACTACAGTAGGTATCCAAGGACGTTCGAAAGGGATAAAGAACTTTTAGAGAAAGAAGGAGTAGATTATATTTTTCACCCAGCAGCTAGTGAGATGTACCCTCAGGATTATGAAACTTACATTATACTAGAAAAGTTACCGAACCACCTTTGCGGGTTATCTAGGCCAGGTCATTTTAGAGGGGTTGCAACTGTTGTAGCAAAGCTATTTAATATAGTCCAACCTGATGTAGCTTATTTTGGGCAAAAAGATTATCAGCAAGCACAAATAATAAAGAAGATGGTTAGAGATTTAAATTTCCCAATAGAAATAGTTGTTATGCCAATAGTAAGAGAAGAAGATGGACTAGCAATGAGCTCTAGAAACACTTACCTATCACAAGAAGAAAGAAAAAATGCAATAGTGCTTTATAGATCACTCCAAAAGGCAAAGGAAATGATACTATCAGGAGAAAAAAGTATAGTAAAAATAAAAGAAGAAATGAAAAAAATTATAGAATCAGTACCTTCTAAAATAGATTACATTGAGATAGTAGATCCTCTAACACTTGAAAGTCTCGAAAGAATACCTAACCAAGGTAATGTAGTTGTAGCAGTAGCAGTTTTCATAGGTAATGCAAGATTAATAGATAACGAAATCATCGCTATTTCTTAACTTTTCAAGTCTATTTATTAAAAATAAAGCCTTAGTAAAACTATAAACACGTTCATCATTTGTCATTCCTTCTCCAAATTCTATTATAAATTTACCCTCTAAAGCAGATTCAATATATTTCTTAATAGCACTTCTAGGAAATAATTTATTAAGTACTTTACTCTTTACATAACTCAAATCATAATTACTCAAAGTCAAGTAAAAAGAACCAAGACTAGTAATATTTGAAGCATAATGTACTTTAAGATCATCAATTTCATCAGCCATAGTAATAATGCTTAATTTGCCTTGTAAAAAATCTTTTGTGAAGTAAAAATCAAGTAAAGTGTCAAAAAATATTAATTTAGCATCAAAGTTATCTCTTGAATCTGATTTAAAATACTCTAGATCCTTAAAAAAAAGTTCTAATCCGTTCTTTGACATATACTTTTTTAAAATACCTATGATCATTTCTATATCACTATCACCTAGATTTTTTATAACCTTAGCCAAGTTTACTATACCCAATCTAGAGATAAACTGATCAGCAATTCCTTTATCCTCTAAATACTTAAAAACATTTATTATTAAGTCATCACGCACATATAGAGTTGAGAAAATTTTACCTATAGATTCTTTTAACATAACAAAATTATTAAAAACATCAATATCCTTAACTAATTCAAAAAGTCTTGAAACTTTTTTTTGGAGTACATACCTATTCCACTCGAGGTAATAAGGAATATGGGTAGTTATACGTTCTTCCAAAACTTCCTCTAAAGTCCTCTTAGATATATTCCTAAGGATTTTCGGAAAATTCCTAGGGCACATAGTAATCAAAAACAAAATTTCTTCTGGTATAACTCTCTTTCTAAGATAGGATAAAATATATTGCATTTGAATATCATCTAGTCTATCAAACATTTCATCAAAGTCCCAAGGAATAGAAGAAAAAACACATAATAACTGAATCATTATCTTATGAAATTCTTCTTGTTTAATAGAAATTTCTTCAGGGCTATCAAAACTTAAAACGCCTAGTTCTGTAATATTACCATTATTATTATTCAATAAGAATTTAGCATCATCAAGTATATCAAAATAATTTTTACTCCTTATCTTATTCTTGATGCTTTCCATAGTGCTAAGGAGTCTTTCACCACTTATAGGGACAATAGGTAGAAGTATAGGGATATAAATTTTTTTAGAAGTTAGGAATATCAATTTTTTTATAAAGATCGACTGAATCAAAATAAAGTAATTACTAAACTCTATAAGTATCAACTCTTCACCAGATATAAGTCTAGAATCTACCTTTTTCTTAAAGATACGACCTTTTAAATTTTCACCTATCATTAAACTAATGAAATTTAATTTAATTATTTCATCTGGATTTTCAAAATTTTTATACACTACAATTATACCTTCATCAATAGGTTTATCAAGCTTAATGATTAATATTTCCCTAATATTAGTTAAATCAAAGGTTGAGACAATTTTTAAATTCTGAATTCTGTCTTTAAAAACTAAAGATAGAAAAGATCTCAACAAATTAAAGTCATATGGCATGACAATGAAAAATATAAAAATCAAATAGAAGTTTTTCAAGTCTATTCTACCAATTATCTTCCAATTTTAATTAAAAATAAAATAATTAACTTTAGGTGCAATTCCGAAACAGAGTTTAGCTGAACTTGAACTTATGTAATAAAGATAACTATAATTTTTATGTACTGGGCCCGTAGCTCAGCTGGGAGAGCACTACAATGGCATTGTAGGGGTCGTGGGTTCGAGTCCCATCGGGTCCACATCACTTTATTCCTATCATTACCATTGAACTCATAAGTGTAAAATCTCCAATTTTTATTCTACCTAAAAAGTGATAAATAGATGTCTTTAATATCTTTAAGTACCTAACGATACCTTTATTATTTAAATAAACTTTAACAACCTTAGGTAATAATCCAAATTCCACAGGATAAAACTCTAAAACTTTCTTATAGCCTACTTCCAAAAGTAACTTTCTCAAAGTTTTATTTGAAAAGTAATGTAAATGACCTGGCAAGTAATAGTGATACTTGTTACCAAAAAATTTACTTTGTCCTCCTTCTATGTTAGCTGTTTGGATTAAAATTATACCTCCTTTAGAATTTGAATAAAATAATTTCTTAAGAGTTTTAAGAGGATCATCCAAGTGTTCAATAACTTCTACCAATGTTATAATATCAAAATGATCTCTAGGTAATTCTACCTCATCAATATGTCCTCTATATATTTTTAATCCCCTGCTTAAAGCATAATTAGCTGAATACTCCGATATTTCAACACCATAAGGTTCTAAACCAAACCTTTTGGCAGTCTCAAGGAAACCTCCAAAAGAACATCCTACATCTAGAATATTCCTAGGGTTAAATCTGTTTTCACTTGAGTAAATACTAATAAGTTTTTTTACCCTTTCTTCCCAAACTATTTGAGATCCTTTCATATTTCTTTCATCTACATATGAATAAGCATTTTTACCAGAGTAATATCCCTCTTCATACATGCTTGTAATTTCTTCTTTAGTAGGTAGAGGAAACCTAAACATAATACCACAGGAATTACATCTAAAAACATCAAAACTATAGTAGTAAGATCTTAAATAAAAAGAAATATCACTACTCCCACAAACCTTACAAGGCATATGATATATTTCGGAAAACAAAATTAAAGTATTATCATATTGTCAGCATGTACAACTTCCTCATCAAAGTTTGATATGCCTAAAATCTTACCTATCTCTTTACTTTTGATGCCCTTTATCTTTTTTACTTCAGAGGAAGAATAGTTAGTTATACCTATACCTATATTCTTACCTCTTTGATCTTGAATAAACACCACATCTCCTATAGAGAACTTACCAATAACTTCCTTAATACCTACAGGTAATAAACTTTTCCTATTTCTTACCGCTTCAACAGCACCATCATCTACAATGATACTACCCTTTTTCTTTGAAAGAATTAAAAACCTTTCTTTTAATGTTTTTATACCTTTCTCTGGCACAAATCTTGTTCCCTCATCTCCTGAAAGAACTTTTGCTATAATATTATCCTTAAACCCGTTTGCTATAACACATTCTATACCTGATTTCATACTTATGTATCCTGCTTGGATTTTCGTTTTCATTCCACCAACAGATAAGTCAAATTGCTTGCCTTTTAAAAATTTAATAACATCATCTACATTCCTAACATCCCTTATTAATTCTTGCTGAGGTGTATTAAAATTTTTGAATATACCATCTACATCAGTAAGTATTATTAATTTTTCAGAGAAAATAGTACTAGATACCATAGCGGCAAGTATATCATTATTTCCGAATTTTATTTCTTCCGTTGCAGTAGCATCATTTTCATTAATAATAGGTAATACCCTTAAGTCAAATAGTTTATAAATAGTATTTCTTAAGTTTAAAATAGATTTATTTGAATTCAAATCATGGTAAGTTATAAGTATCTGACCAATATTAATACCATAACCACTAAAAGCAGATTGATAAAACTTCATTAGCTCAATCTGTCCAACACTTGATAATGCTTGTTTCTGAGTTAAATTAGCACTATTATAGAAATTTAATTTTTTTCTACCAAGTGCTACAGCCCCACTTGAAACTAAGATAACTTTATTTCCATTCAAATGTAAATTTGCTATTTCTGAACATATTTTAGTTATTACTTGTTCATTCATTACTAACTTAGTACCAACTTTAATTGTCAAAATCATATTTCCAGAATTATTAATAAAACTCAAAGAATTTTTAAAATTCTGTTAAAGGTAAACTAATAACCTATTTCCAATTCCCAAATCTCTACTCACTAATTAAATTAATTTGCCCCTTTTAAAATACCATCGTTAGTAAATGATTTAAAGTAAATACTTTTTTAGTTTATCTAAAGCATTTTCTATAAGTAAATAAACATTTCTCGTTGAACAATTTATAACTTCTGCTATTTCTTCAATAGTTAATCCTTGATAAAACCTTAAGAACAAAACTTCTCTTTCCTTTGAATTTAAATTTAATATACCTTCTCTAACTGAATTTATTAATTCAATATCAATTTCATAAGGATTAGAAGTATAGTTTTCAATTTTTAAATCTAAATCTTTTTGTCTCTTCATATCTTTTAGAAAATCAAAATAACTATTTCTAACTAATGAATAAAACCAAGGGAAAAACTTCTTTTTTGTATTGAACTTCTTCTGTTTTAGTTTTAAGAAAAGTTTAATAAAAACTTCCTGTACAAAATCATCTATTGATGGCCTAGGAATACCCATCGTTCTACCTAAGTCATAAACAAAATTTACGTACTTTTGATATAAAAGGGTAAAGATCTCCTCCTTACCCTTAGAATAATAATCTAAGATTATCTCTTCATCAATACTATTGAGGTTCATTTGAATTCTTTTTAAGATTTGGTAAATTTAGTTCAGTACCTACTTCTACTAAATCTGGATCTTTTATTTTGTCTTTATTTAATGTAAATATTTTTGGCCACCACCAGTATTCTCCATTAAATAATCTGCTTGCTATTTTTGATAAAAAATCCCCTTTCTTCACCGTATAAGACTTATAAGTTTCTACTTTTACCTGCTTTTGCTCCTGTTTTGGTACTTGCACTACTTTTTTACTCCTTTGATCAATTTCCATCAATACTTTGTTGAGTTCCTTTTGTTTTAGGGGGTAAATATCTAGTAAGATATTGACTCTATCTAATTTATCAAGTGAATCCTCATAGTTACCTGCATTATAGTCATCCTCTGCTTCTTTGTATAGAGTTTTTATTTCCTCTTTCAAAGAGGAAATTTCTTGTTCTAGAGAAGTTTTATACTGATTTAACTCATCATCAGACATTGACTTTACATCTCTGGTTTCGTTTGTAGTAATTTCTTCTGAAGTGTTTTCTGAAGTATTTTTTGGACTATCGTATAGTATTGCTAGCTTCATTTTAGTTTCGTTAAGTTTATAAGATATCTCTGAAATATTCACCTTCTTTGCAAAATGCATGAATATAATTTTGATTTTGTTTATCTTTAATTCCTTTATCTTTTCATCTGTTTTTTGAAGCTGCTGCTGATTAAAATCTTTTAGTTTTGATGAAAGTGAATTTATTTTCTCTAACGCTTCTCTTGACTTTTGTATACTGTCGTCTAGTTTTGCATTGTCAAGTGCTTCTTTTGATTGAGATATCAAATTATCTATTTCCATAATATCTTCAGATAACCACTTTGCTACTCTCCTTAATCTTTCAATTTTTGAAATAGCATTACTTAGCTCTGTTTTTGCAGTATTCCATCTATCTCTTAGTTCGCTTATCTTGCCTTCTAACTGAGGAAGAATTGAAGTAGAATTAGTGTAAGAATCATAGTAATTTGATGATTCGTAGAGAGATTTTGAGAGAGTATAACCTTGAGAGAACTTGTTATATTCATCTGGGTATATTATATTCATCTTCAAAGATTCACTATCCTTGATAAGTGAGTCAAATTTAGATAAGCTTTGTTCTGCTTTTGATTTTCTAGTTTTCGATATTGACAATTCGGAGTTTGTTATTGATATTAGTGCTTTTTTCTTTGCTTCATCATTGTTTCCCTTATTAACAAGATTTGTCGCATCTTGGTAATTCACTAGAGCAGTATCAAATTCACTTTTAGCATAAACTGGCGCTTCTTCTTTCTGAGCCATTTCTAACATCTCCTTAGCTTTGTTTAACTCTTGCTCAGGTTTTGGAGAAGGACATCCTCCTAGGAAGATTCCTAAACTAACAAAAATCAAAATTAGAATAGACAAATTTCTCATATTTCCCTCCATAATATTTGATGTTATAATAAAGTATACTAATACATTTTTCCATAAAAATTCAAAATTGAAATCAAAGTAAGGTAGATTTTAAAATTCACAAGAAATTAGGGAGTACTTTTATGTGGAAGGCTTTTGTAAATATATTTAAGGTTGAATCTTTGAGAGCTAGAGTATTGTTTACTCTATTTATTCTTATCGTTTTCAGAGTAGGTACTGCTATTCCTGTTCCAGGAATTGACTATTCGATTCTTATTTCTTACTATGAAAATTTTGACAAAGGTAGTTTGGGAATACTTGAATTTTTCAATCTTTTCGCTGGTGGAGCTTTAAGAAGTATAAGTATATTCGCTTTAGGCGTTATGCCTTACATAAGTTCACTTATTATAATTCAATTGCTTATATATGTTATTCCTTCTCTTGAAAAAATATCAAAAGAACCTGATGGTAGAAAGAGAATAATGCAATACGCTAGGCTAGGTACAGTACCTTTGGCTATTATTGAGGCATGGGGGTTAAGTTTGTATTACATTAGAAGCCTAAAGACTGAAATTTTTGCAAGGATGGGTCTGTCTCTGTACCCTGATACTGTTTGGTTTTATTTAAGTTTTATTATAACTGTTACTGCTGGTACTATGCTTCTTGTATGGCTAGGAGAACAAATAACTGAAAAAGGCATAGGCAATGGTATATCCTTGTTAATAATGGGGGGAATCATAGCTAGAATACCCGATTCTATCTATAAAATATACACTCAATTAAGATCAAGTGGTACTATAGAACTTACTATGATATTAGTAGTGCTTCTTTTTTTGGGAGTGATAGTTTTTGTTGTTTGGTTTGAACAATCAATTAGAAAAATTCCTGTAAACTACGCTAAAAGGGTAGTAGGTAGAAAAGTTTATGGAGGACAAGCCACTTATATACCACTAAAGCTAAACCCTGCTGGCGTTGTTGCAATAATATTTGCCTCTGCTGTAATGGCTTTTCCTCAGCAAATAATAACATTTTTTGGAGGTCCAGATTCTCCTATACTAAGGACTCTATCCGTTTGGTTTTCTTATGAAGGGTGGTTATATATAACGCTTTACATGTTTTTAGTTATCTTCTTTTCCTATTTTTACACCTTCATACAATTTAATCCTCAAGAGCTAGCCGAAAACTTGCAAAAGAATGGGGGGTTTATCCCGGGTATAAGAGCAGGAGAACCTACCTATAGGTTTCTGAATGATACATTAAACAAATTACTTGTACCAGGCTCTATTATAGTTGGTTTAATCGCTGTTTTACCAAATATAATTTACTCTAGTTTAAAAGTTCCAACTTATATTGCCTATCTTATGGGTGGTACTTCATTACTTATAATGGTTGGTGTTGCTTTAGATACATTAACCCAAATCGAATCGCAATTAATAATGCACCATTATGATGGATTCTTAAAGAAAGGTAAGATACGAGGAAGAGGTACAAGATACGTATAATTCCTAAGTGATTTTCACAACTTTTCTAAAAGAATATTCCAAGAATAGTAGCCAATTATAGGCAGTTTAAACTTTCTTAAAAATCCAGCTAACCTACTTTTTAAGTAGATATCATTATCAAAATAACCAAACTTATTAAGAGAGTAAATTAAACTTCCATCTCCACAACCAAAATCACCAAAAGATTCTACTTTTCTATTACTAAAAACCCACTCAACTTCTTCCGGGAATTCATCAAAATAATAATGAATAAACTTCTTATCGTATATTCTTTCTTCTGACATAAACTTAATTATAATAAAGTACAACAAGATAAAGACAAATTAAAAACAAATTTCACCTAAAATAAAAACACACTTAAGTAAGTAATCAATTCATTTCAAACTACCTAAAAGAATTAAATAAATCAAATTTACCTCTCCTAATTATTTTCTTTAGTGTTTGAAAAACAGCATTCCAGAAAGTCAATTCTGTCAAAAAAGGATGAATTAGCCAAGCTTTTGAAGGCTTCCTGAAATACCCTACAAAAGAGTCTACAAGAAGGGGAATTAACAATACACACTTTAGTGTAAGAATAACAAGATCTTTTAATTCAATTTTCTGATAAAATTCCCTACCTAGTTCTTCGTAATTTCTACTTAATCTTCTATTTTTTTTCCTAATAAAAGTTGACAATTTACCATCTTGCTTATGCACCATCTTTGAATCAACTATTGAAAAAGCAAAACCCTTCTTTAAAATCCTATAGCAAACATCTGTATGAATGAAAGGGTCATACTTAACAGATAATAAAATCTCTTTCCTAACAAAACAACCATTAGACCCTATAGGTGGCATTTTTTCTAAGTTAATAAAATTCACAATCTCATAAAATCCCTTTTTTTCTAAAACTTCGATAGGTGATTTAGTCCAAGTATCGAAAAGATAATTCCACCTTTCAAACATACCTAAATATATAGCAATAGGATCATCACCAGCCATTACTTCCAAATACTTTGTAAACAAATCATCTCTATCTTCGGAAACATAATACTTAGGCTGAGATATTGCAACTTTCGGATTTTCTAAAAATGGAACTACCATCTTGCTAAAAAAGTCAGGATCAATCAAATAATTATCAGCATCTATAAAAGCTATAATATCTCCTCTGGATTTCTCTACACCAATAACTCTTCCCTTTTCTTCTATCCTATAAGGGTTACCTAACAAAATAACTTTGTAACCTTTAACTATCTGAACTGTATTATCTGAAGAACCTCCATCTACAACTATAACTTCAAATTTATCTTTTGGGTAATTTTGGTTAAAAATTGTATCCAAACACCTACCTATTGTCTTTTCATTGTTGTAAGTAGGTAAGCAAACCGAAATAAAAGGCTCCATACTGCTACCTCATTTACTAAATCTCTTTTGGGACAAAACCATTTTCTTATGGTATTCCTCTCTATAGTTTTCATCATTAGTCAATAAACCTTTTATAAAGAAAAATCCATAAGTTAGATGTGAAAAAAATATACCCAGTGTAGTAAATAAAGTTTCTACAATATTTAGCTTCAGTGAAGATAAAAAAGCCAATGAAAAATAAACTCCTAATGTAGCTAAATAAACCTTAAAAATTATGTCTGAAAATATAGACAAAAAACCTCCAAAAACAACACCCAAAAGGAATAGAGAAGGTAGAAAGTACTGAACTTTAAAAGAATTATCTGGAAACTTCCTAACAAAGAAACCTCTATGAAAACCATAATTTGCAATTTGTTTAAAATGATCAAAAAATATACTTCTTCTATGATGATAAACCACAACATCAGGACTAAAAATTATTTTATATCCTGCCTTTTTTACCTTAAGGCAAAAAAGCGTATCTTCCCCTGGGTGATATGGAATATTTTTGAATCCATCAACTTTATCAAAAATCTCCCTCCTTATTAGTAGATTTACGCTATGAATATCGTCATCTTCATGCATCTTATTCTTGACTATTACAAATCTTTCCCTGTACTTACCACTCATTAAAAAAGAAGAGTATATATTTCCTGAAATTTTATTCCAAAACTCTTCATCTTCAGGTGTTATAGCAGGTCCTCCAACTATTCTTACACTTTCATCTTGGTTAAAGATTTTCACAGCATTACTAAGCCAATCACTCCTAGGATAGGCATCATCATCAATAAACGCTATTATATCACCGCTTGAAACTTCAACCCCTTTATCTCTTTTATCACCAGGTTTCTTAGGACCAGGAATAACCTTTATAGATAGTTTATCTGAGAATTTTTCATCAACAAAATTTTCTTCATTAACTACTATTATCACTTCGAAATTATCATAATCTAACTTCTCATAGTGAGGAATTGCCTCTCTTATGAAATCACCTAATCTAACAGCAGGTATAATTATAGAAACCTTAGGAAAATTAGACATACCCGCAATTATGAAAAAAACTTCTAAACAAATTCAATCTCAAAAAGATATTCCATTTTACCTGAAAACCTAAATATCTTACTATATTTAGCAAACTATACAAAATTGAAATTAAAAAATAACATCATTAACATTGTACTCAAGTACATGATAGAAGTATATAGAGATACCAAAATATATATAGTTGTACCTGCAGGTAAAGCTACAGGTGGTCCAGAAATACTATACATGTTAGGAGAAGTACTATTAAACAATCTAAAAATACCTACTTTTATTTACTTTTTACCGAATAATAGAAAAGAATCAATACCCAGTGACTACAAAATCTACAATATATTAACTATAGATAGGATAGATGATGAAAATAGAAATATATTAATAGTACCCGAAACTTATAACTTTATTTTGTTTTCTAAAAAATTTCAAAGGGTAAGAAAAGTTCTATATTGGTTAAGTGTTGATTACTTTTATCAAACAATGTTTTATAGAACTTTTGAAGGCTTTATTAAAGCAAGTATAAACTCGCTCAATGTATTACTTATAAAAGAATTAGGAAAAACTTTTCTACCTCACTACGACATAGCATCAAGAGTACTAGATAGATACAAAAACTTCGATCTTAAAAATTTTTGTTATACCTCTGATTTTATTTTTCATCTAACTCAAGGAAGAAGAATTTTAGATCACCTCAGAGAAAAAGGTCTTCAAAATAGTGAATGCATATTTGATTATATAAATCAAGAATTTTTAAAAGAAAACTTTAATATTTCAGAAAAAGAGGATATAGTATTGTTTAATCCTAAGAAAGGATTTGAATTTACTTCGAAGATCATTTCTTACGCAAAAGATATAAAATTTGTTCCAATCGTAGGATTAGATAGAAAAGGTGTCATAAATTTACTTAAAAAAGCCAAAGTGTACATTGATTTTGGCCCATTCCCTGGAAGAGAAAGAATACCAAGAGAAGCGGCAGTACTAGGTTGTTGTGTAATAACCGGCAAAAGAGGTTCTGCAAAATATTACGAAGATGTACCTATTCCAGAAGAGTACAAATTTGAAAATCTAGAAGAAAACATCCCCTTAATAGTTGAAAAAATAAAAGATTGCATGGAAAACTACAATGACAGAATAAAAGACTTTGAAAAAACTAGAGAGCTAGTAAAAAAAGAACCAGAACTGTATATAGAAAACCTCAAAAAAATATTTGTTAAAGTATAAACTACTAACAATACTCTTACTAAAATAACAAAAGTTGTTTTGAAATCCTACATTACTCACTCTAAACAATTAAAGTAGAACTACTAAAAATAGTTTCTAACTCTATTGTAAACAGCAAAGGGTAGACCTTCTCTAAATTAGAAATTTGGAATTAGGAATTCGGGAAATAGGCGATTGTGGGATAAGTAAAGGGAAATCTTGATAAAAGGGTGGAACCCCTACAAAGGTGGGTTGGGCGGTGAACAAGAAGAGGTTTCTTAAAAATCCTAAATTCTATCAAGAGAAGTAAAGTTCTACCTTATTCTACCTTCTATCGGAAGCAGAGAAGGCGAAGCCTTCACT